>NZ_RZSL01000057.1:0-18889 GCF_003997355.1 Mesorhizobium sp. M1E.F.Ca.ET.041.01.1.1
GGCGATCGAAAAGCCGAGATCGCCGAAGATCGCCGCGATCTCGTCTGTCACCTGGCTGATCGGATGGATGCGGCCGCGCTCGGCCGGCGACTGGCGCACCGGCAGCGTCACATCGACCGTCTCGGCGGCAAGCCGGGCGGCGATCGCCACGTCCTTCAGCTCCGCCCTGCGTGCGGTCAGCGCCTCGGTGACGCGGTTCTTCAGGCCGTTGATCGCCGGACCCTTCACCTGCCGCTCCTCGGCGCTCATCGCGCCGAGCGTCTTCAGCATTTCGGAAACCGAGCCCTTCTTGCCCAGCGCCGAGACGCGCACCGCCTCGATCGCGGCTTCATCCGAAGCCGCCGCGATGTCGGCTAGAAGGGAAGCTTCAAGGGTTTCAAGATTTCCAGCAGTGGCGTTCACGGCGAAACTCTCTCGATCGGGCAACCACCCAGGTCGGGTGCGTCACCATTGTGGTTACATCAGGCATAAGAAAAACCCGCGCCAGCCGTGCCAGCGCGGGTTCCCCAAATCAGAATTGCGAATGCTTGGGAAGCGCTGGCTTAGGCGACAGCGCTCTCAAAAGCATTCGGCGTGGTGTTCTTCAGATATTCGAGTGCGACCTTGGCCTTGGCGACCAGCGCGGCGAAAGCCTGCGGCTCGTGGATGGCCATGTCCGAAAGGATCTTGCGGTCGATCTCGATGCCGGCCTTGTTGAGGCCGTCGATGAAGCGGCCATAGGTCAGGCCGTGCTCGTGCACCGCTGCGTTGATGCGCTGGATCCACAGCGCGCGGAACGAGCGCTTGCGGTTCTTGCGATCGCGATAGGCATACTGCAGCGACTTTTCCACCGCCTGCTTGGCGATGCGGATGGTGTTCTTGCGGCGGCCGTAGAAACCCTTGGCGGCTTTCAGGACCTTCTTGTGCTTGGCGTGGGCGGTAACGCCTCTCTTTACGCGTGCCATGTCATGATCTCCTTAAATGCTATCCAGGCCGAGGGGTTTAGAGGCCGTTCGGCAGAAAATTCTTGATGACCTTCTTGCCGTCCGGTTCAGCCAGAACCATCGTGCCGCGGGCATCGCGAATGAACTTGTTGGAACGCTTGATCATGCCATGGCGCTTGCCGGCGGCAGCCGACAGCACCTTGCCGGTGGCAGTAATCTTGAACCGCTTCTTGGCGGCCGATTTGGTCTTCATCTTGGGCATTTTGCTACTCCGTAATGTGGCGCACCATCGCGCTTCTTTTCTCGCTTCGGGCCGACCAAAGCCCGAAAAGCAAATGAAACCGCCACGGCATGCCCTGCCGGGCGGTTTTCTTTAGACGGCGGTCCTATAGATCAAACGAGGCGCGCGCGCAACACCCGACGCGACGTTCATATGGCGAACGCTTCAGGATGAATTCTCCCAGCGTTTGCGCCGCCCCTCACCTGCCTGCCGGCATCCTCTCCCCGTATAGTGACGGGGAGAGGGGCGCTGTCGTCGCCGTTTTCGCCAATCTCCAGCGTCGCAAGAAAGGTGCTAGGCTGCGGCCAGCCCTTTCTCCCCGTCACTATACGGGGAGAAATGCCCGGCAGGGCAATGAGGGGCAGCGCCGACATCGAAAATGATGTCTCAAATTCAGGTCTGTCGCGATCTTTTTTGCCCGGCTAGCCGAAGGGCGTGCGACGCGAGCCAACCTACGGCAGCCTAAACAGCACCGGCAGCATCCCTGACTGCTGGGCGCCGTCGATCAGCTCGAAGGCCGGCAGCGCCACCAGGAACACCAGCCCGTCGAGCAGCGTGTTCAAGAGCAGGCGCGGCTTGAAGCTGCCGGTGTCGCCTTCCTGGTAGAGCGAAAGCTTGGGAAAGAAGCGCGGCACACGCGCCAGGTAGGCTTCGTAAGGCGCGCCGAGCGCCTGCTTGAGGAATCTCTCCTCGCGCAGGATGACGATATGGAACGCGCCGGCGCACAGAAGCGCGAAAAGGATGATGCCGGAGAACGAGCCGATCTGCGCGCCGACGCCGGCTGCGGCGACCGTCGAGAACACATAGAGAGGGTTGCGGGTGATCGAATAGGGCCCGCCGGTGACCACCTCGGAAGATTTGCGCCCGCCGATGTAAAGCGTCGACCACAGGCGCCCGACGACGCCGAGGAAGATCAGGAGCACGCCGAACATCTCGATCGACTCGTGCATCGACGTATCCGGCGGAAAGGTCGACTGACCGAACAGCAGTGCCCCGAACAGCACCACGATCAGCACGGCCAGTACCAGCCTGCGCATCTGCTGGTAGCCGCCCAGCCCGTCAGGCGGGACGTCGTTCGCGAATTTCACTTCATCGACCATGACGGGAATCCGATCGTCGAGGGGTTTGCCGGCGATCGGGTAGGCGCCCCGCCGATCGTCGGGACGCCGTGCTCCGCAATTCAGGCGGATTTTAGAGCAATTCCAGGAAAAGTGCGTAGCGGTTTTCCGTCCGGAATTGCGCCGGAACAAAGAGATAGAGCGGTTCAGCGTTTCCGTGAAACGATGAACCGCTCGAAAGCACGATGCCGCGAGGGCCGGTCAATTCTGTTTCCCGAAGCGGTGATGGGCGCGGTCGATTTCGGGATCCGCGCCGGCAGGTATCGGAACAGGCAGGAAAAGGTGTAGGTGCCGCTCGTCAGCGGGGCGCCAGCACCATCATCATCTGGCGGCCTTCGAGCTTGGGCTCCGCCTCGACCTTGGCGATCGGCGCCACTTCCTCGCGGACCTTGTTCAGAAGCTGCATGCCGAGCTCCATATGCGCCATCTCGCGGCCGCGGAAGCGCAGCGTCAGCTTGACCTTGTCGCCCTCTTCGAAGAAGCGCCGCACGGCCTTCATCTTGGTCTCGTAGTCATGGCTGTCGATGTTCGGGCGCATCTTGATCTCCTTGATCTCGATGACCTTCTGGTTCTTGCGCGCTTCGGCCGCCTTCTTCTGGTTGGCGTATTTCAGCTTGCCGAGATCGAGGATTTTTACAACGGGCGGCTGCGCGTTTGGCGATATTTCGACGAGATCAAGCCCGGCCTCTTCGGCCAGGAGCAGCGCGTCATTGATGGAAACGTCGCCACGGTTGTTGCCTTCTGCGTCGATAAGCTGGACCCGGGGCACCCGGATGTCTCTATTGGAGCGCGGACCGTCCTTGGTGGGTGCCGCTGCTTTGAAAGGTCTGCGAATGGTCGTGGTCTCCTCGGCCGTTTCGTTCAGGGTTTCTTTAGATTCAACTATGTGGACGCGCCTATGTGGTGAGCGCGCGGCCGAAGTCAATAGCACAGCCTCGCCAGGAAATCACCTCAAAGCTTGGCATTCCCTGCACCAAGCGAAGAAACGGCGCGAGCACTTTTCGGCGAACCACCGGTTGTGCCAAAAGACCGGCCGGGAAGGACAAGGTCATGAACGCCAGCACACCAGTTTTCATCGACGTCGCGGGCTCGAATATCGCCGTCAGGCAGGCGCCGGGTGCCGTGCCCGGCATCGTCTGGCTGGGCGGCTACAAGTCCGACATGCTGGGCACCAAAGCCGAAGCACTGTCGGCCTGGACGGCCCGCGAAGGCCGCGCCTATCTGCGCCACGACTATTCCGGCCACGGCGAATCCGGCGGCGATTTTGTTGACGGCACGATCTCGAAATGGCTGGCCGAGAGCCTCGCCGTCTTCCGCCGCTTCAGCAAAGGCAAGCAGATTCTGGTCGGTTCTTCGATGGGGGCTTGGATTGCGCTGCGCATGATTCAGGAACTGCGCAAGGCGGGCGAGGATCGCGTGGCCGGCCTCGTGCTGCTTGCGCCGGCGCCGGACTTCACGATCGAGCTGATCGAACCGGTGCTGACCAAGGCACAGAAGCGCGATCTTTCGAAAAAGGGATTTTTCGCCGAACCGTCCGACTATTCGGACGAGCCCTATATCTACACGCGCACGCTGATCGAGGACGGCCGGGCGAACCGGGTGATGACCGGGCCGATCGACACCCACTGCCCCGTCCATATCCTGCAAGGCCTGGCCGATCCCGATGTGCCGTCCGGCCATGCACTGAAGCTCGCGGCGCTGCTGCCGGCCGACGACGTCACGCTGTCGCTGATCCCCGATGGCGACCATCGCCTGTCCCGCCCCGAGGATCTCGACATGCTCAAGCGCGCCGTCGGCGACATGGCCCGGCGGGTCGCCTGAACCATGCGGATTTCCATCCCGATATCCGCCTTCGTCGCGGCGGTCGTCGGCTTCGGCGGCACGTTGGCGATCGTCATCGCCGCTGCCAAGGCCGTCGGCGCCACGCAGATCGAGACCGCGAGCGGGGTGACGGCGATCTGCCTGGCCATGGCGATCGAGTGCCTTTGGCTGTCCTGGCGCACGAAGATGCCGGTCATCACCGCATGGTCGACGCCCGGCCTCGCGCTGGTCGCGGCCTCCAGCGGCTTCACCATGCAGCAAGCGGTCGGCGCCTTCATCGTCACCGGCATGCTTTTGATCGCCACCGGCCTGTTCAAGCCGTTGACCCGGCTGATCGCGCAGATACCGGCCTCGGTCGCATCCGGCATGCTGGCCGGCATCCTGGTCAGCTTCGCCATCAATGCGGTCAAGGCCATTCCCGCCGATCCGTGGCTGATCCTGCCGCTGATCGCCGCCTTCTTCGTCATCCGGCTGTTCAACCCGGCGGTGTCGGTGCTGGCGGTGCTGATCGGCGGCGGCCTCGCCGCCTTCCTCACCGGCCGGGTCGGCGGCCTGCCGACGCCGGAATTGTCGACGCTGACCTTGATCGCGCCGCAGTTCACCGCCTCGGCCATCATCGGCCTGGCCTTGCCGCTCTACCTTGTCACCATGGCCTCGCAGAACCTGTCCGGTCTCGCCGTGCTGAAAGCGGCCGGCTACCATCCGGAGCCCGGCCCGCTGATCGGCGTCACCGGCCTGTTCTCGCTGCTCTCGGCGCCTTTTGGCGCCTCGACCACCAATCTGGCGGCGATCTCGGCGGCGCTCTGCACCGGTCCGGACGTCCATCCCGACCCCGCCGAGCGCTGGAAGACCGGGCCGTTCTATGCACTCGCCTACCTGATCTTCGCCATCTTCGGCGCCTCGCTGGTGGCGATCTTCGCCGTCCTGCCGCCGAGCCTGATCGTGCTGGTCGCCGGCCTGGCGCTGATGGCGCCTCTCGCCAATGCGCTGTCGATAGCACTTCACGACGCGGCCGAGCGCATGCCGGCCACGGTCACCTTCGCGGTCACCGCCTCGGGGCTCACGCTTTTCGGCGTCGGCGCGGCGTTCTGGGGGCTGGTCGCCGGAATGGTCGTGCTTTTCCTGGAAAAACTCAAAAAGCGATAATCATTTCAGGCTCTTCGCCGGTTTTGGGCTGACTTGCCTTGAATCGCCGATTTCGCCTTCCCATTTCGATTCCACGCAGCCGGTTTGGCTGTCTCCAACGGAAGGACTGGGAGAAAATGAACACAACCGCATTGATCCGTCCGGCCTGGACGCCGGCGACCATCGCGCTGATGGTCATCGGCTTCATGGTGTTCTGGCCGCTCGGCTTCGCCATGCTCGCCTACATCATCTGGGGCGACCGGCTCGATGGCTTCAAGCGCGACGTCAACCGTGCCACCGACGGCATCTTCGCCGGCTGCCGCCGCGGCTCCGACAAGGCTGCCCGCTGGGGCCACGGCTCGTCCCGCACCGGCAACGTCGCCTTCGACGACTGGCGCGAGAAGGAACTCGAGCGCCTCGCCGAGGAGCGCCGCAAGCTCGACGAGATGCTGACCGAGTTCGACGAATATGCCCGCGAGCTGCGCCGCGCCAAGGACCAGGAAGAGTTCGACCGCTTCATGGCGAACCGCAGCAAGTCGACCGCGCCGACCACAACGAGCGATACGACCGGAAAAACCGCCCCGAAGCGCGGCAAGGGCACCAACCTGCTCGACGACTGAGACCAGGCGACAGGTCTCAGCTTGACACAACGGCGTCGCGTGAGCGGCGCCGTTTCTTTTTTGTTCTCCATGTGGCCTCACTCCTCTGGCCGTTTTCCTCGAATCGCGTATCGTCCAGCCATGACCCTCGGCTTCTTTCGCAACCTGACCAAGCCAAAGCCCAAGCCCGTCGTGGAGCGCGAGCATTGCGTCGCCGGCCGCACGCTGCCGCTCAAGATCGTCGAGAGCGCCAGGGCCCGGCGGCTGACGCTGCGCATCGATTCCGGCGGCCAGGGCCTGCGCATCACCGTGCCGCCCGGTCTGCGCCGTGGCGAGGTGGAGAAATTCCTCGACCGCCATCAGGACTGGCTGGAGCAGCGCCTGGCCAAGGTGCCGACACGTCCACAGGTAAGGCCGGGCATCAAGATTCCGGTTCGCGGCGTGCCGCACCGCATCGTCCATGAGCCGGCAAAGCGCGGCACCGTCACCGTCTCGCGCGACGAGCGTGGCCCGCTGCTGATCGTCCATGGCGAGCGCATCCACTTGCCGCGCCGCATTGCCGACCATCTGAAGCGCGAGGCCAAGCGCGAGATCGAGAAGCTGGTGGTCAAGCATACCGAGGCGATCGGCAAGCGCGCCAAGGCGATCCGGTACAAGGATACCTCCAGCCGCTGGGGGTCATGCACCTCGGAGGGCAATCTCTCCTTCTCGTGGCGCATCATGATGGCGCCGCCGCCGGTCATCAATTACCTGGTGGCGCATGAGGTGGCGCATCTGAAGGAGATGAACCACGGCCCGAAATTCTGGAAGCTGTGCGAAAAGCTCTGCCCCGACACCGACCGCTGCAAGGACTGGCTGAAGCGCAACGGCGGCGCCCTGCAGGCGATCGTGTTTGAGTAGGAACACCGCCGGCGCGCCAGCCGGGTTTCAGGGCGCGGGCCGTTCAATCATCATTCGCCGCATTCAGCTCCTCCGGTTTCAGCCCCTCTTCGCCCTGATGCGGCCACGGCAGGAAATTCCGGTCGAAGGCGTCGCTGCCGAAATAGTCGAGCGCCCGGTGCGCCTCGGCGCCGTTGAAGTCGGACTTCTCCATCAGATGCGCGATCACCTCGCGCGCTTGCGCGATCTTCTGCCTGAGTTCGGCGACGGTCTGGTCGGCCATTTGTCTGCTCCCGCCTGCATTGCCTTAAATTCAAGTTAGCGCTTTCTGATCATCCGGCAACAGCATGCTTTTTCTCGACTCTCGCGGCTTTTCGTGCCAATCCCGCGCCATGACGCTCGACATCAAGATCTGCGGATTGAAGACCGACGCCGCGATGGCCGCTGCCCTTGCCGGCGGCGCCAGCCATGTCGGCTTCATCTTCTTTGCCAAAAGCCCGCGCTTTGTCGATCCGGCCGAGGCCGGCCGTCTGCGCCAGGCTGCCAGCGGCAAGGCCAGGGCGGTCGCCGTCACCGTCGACGCCGATGATGCCTTCCTCGATGAGATCATCGCCAAGGTGCGGCCCGATATGCTGCAGCTTCACGGCGCCGAAACGCCGGAACGGGTGGCGGAGCTTAAAGGTCGCTATGGCCTGCCGGCGATGAAGGCGCTGCCGCTCAGCGAGGCTTCGGATCTCGGACGGATAAAGCCGTATATCGGTATCGCGGACCGGTTCCTGTTCGACGCCAAGCCGCCGAAGGGTTCGCAATTGCCGGGCGGCAACGGCGTCGCCTTCGACTGGCGCATCCTTGCCGGCCTTGACGGCGGCGTCGATTACATGCTTTCCGGAGGGCTCAACGCCGCCAATATCGGCGATGCCCTGAGACTGGCCAACCCGCCCGGAATAGACATCTCGTCCGGCGTGGAAAGCGCTCCGGGTGTCAAGGATCCGGCGCTGATCGAGCAGTTTTTTCGGGCCGTCAGGGCCGCGCGCGACGATCGCGCCGCCTGAGGAAGTTTTCAAACCCGAGCATGTCCCGGAAACGTGGGAACCGGTTTTCCGACAGGGACATGCTCAGAAGTAAAGACTCAGGAGATCGGCGATGAACAAGCCGGCTATGCCCAATTCCTTCCGCACCGGGCCCGACGAGCAGGGCATGTTCGGCATTTTCGGCGGCCGTTTCGTCGCCGAGACGCTGATGCCGCTGATCCTCGATCTCGAAGAGCAGTGGAACAAGGCCAAGAACGACCCGGAGTTCAAGGCCGAGCTGCAGAACCTGTCCACCCACTATGCCGGGCGGCCATCGAAGCTCTATTTCGCCGAGGGCCTCACAAAACATCTCGGCGGCGCCAAGGTCTATTTCAAGCGCGAGGACCTGAACCACACCGGCTCGCATAAGATCAACAACTGCCTCGGCCAGATCCTGCTCGCCAAGCGCATGGGCAAGAAGCGCATCATCGCCGAGACCGGCGCCGGCCAGCACGGCGTCGCCTCGGCTACCGTCGCGGCGCGCTTCGGCTATCCGTGTGTCGTCTACATGGGCGCCACCGACGTCGCCCGGCAGAGCCCGAACGTCTTCCGCATGAAGCTGCTCGGCGCCGAGGTGCGGCCGGTCACCGCCGGCCACGGCACGCTGAAGGACGCCATGAACGAGGCCCTGCGTGATTGGGTCACCAATGTCGAGGACACCTATTACCTGATCGGCACCGCCGCCGGTCCGCATCCCTATCCGGAGCTGGTGCGCGACTTCCAGTCCGTGATCGGCACGGAAGCGCGCGCCCAGATGCTGGAGCAGGAAGGCCGCCTGCCGGACGTCATCATCGCCTGCGTCGGCGGTGGCTCCAACGCCATCGGCCTGTTCCATCCCTTCCTCGACGACAAGGAGGTTCGCATCATCGGCGTCGAGGCCGGCGGTCGCGGCCTCGACGGCGTCGAGCATTGCGCCTCGATGAACGCCGGCAAGCCGGGCGTGCTGCATGGCAACCGCACCTATCTGCTGCAGAATGCCGACGGCCAGATCCTCGATGGGCATTCGATCTCGGCCGGCCTCGACTATCCGGGCGTCGGGCCGGAGCATTCCTGGCTGCGCGACACGGGCCGCGTCGAATATGTGCCGATCCTCGACGACGAGGCGCTGGAAGCCTTCCAACTGACGACCCGTGTCGAAGGCATCATCCCGGCGCTGGAGTCGGCGCACGCCATCGCCCACGCGATGAAGATCGTGCCGGCCATGGACAAGGACCAGATCGTCATCGTCAACCTGTCCGGCCGCGGCGACAAGGACGTGCATACGGTGGCCAAGATGCTGGGCATGGAGATCTGATGATGGCGACCCGCATTGACCGCCGCATGGCGAAGCTCAAGTCCGAGGGCCGTCCGGCTTTGGTCACCTATTTCATGGGCGGCGACCCGGACTACGCCACTTCTTTGGCCATCATGAAGGCACTGCCGGGCGCCGGCAGCGACATCATCGAGCTCGGCATGCCGTTTTCCGACCCGATGGCCGACGGCCCGGCCATCCAGGCGGCCGGCCTCAGGGCGCTGAAAGGCGGCCAGACGCTGGTCAAGACGCTGAAGATGGCGTCCGAATTCCGCGCCGGCGACGACGAGACGCCGATCGTGCTGATGGGCTATTACAATCCGATCTACATCTACGGCGTCGACCGCTTCCTTGCCGATGCCAAGGCGAGCGGCATCGACGGGCTGATCGTCGTCGACCTGCCGCCCGAGATGGACGAGGAACTCTGCATTCCGGCGCTGAAGGCCGGCATCAATTTCATCCGCCTGGCGACGCCGACCACCGACGACAAGCGTCTGCCCAAGGTGCTGCAGAACACCTCCGGCTTCGTCTATTACGTCTCGATGACCGGCATCACCGGCTCGGCCCTTGCCGACACGGCCAAGGTCGCGGCGGCGGTCAAGCGCATCAAGGGCCACACCGTGCTGCCGGTCTGCGTCGGCTTCGGCGTCAAGACCGCGGAGCAGGCCCGGGTGATCGGCGCTTCGGCCGACGGTGTCGTCGTCGGCACGGCGATCGTCAACGCGGTCGCCAATGTGCTCGGACCGAAGGGCGAGAAGACCGCCGATCCGGCCGAAGCCGTCGCCACTCTGGTCAGCGGCCTGGCCCAGGGCGTGCGCTCGGCCCGCCTTGCTGCGGCCGAATAGTCTCACTAGTCTACCTTCCAGGACAGGAGCCGAAGCCATGAACTGGATCACCAACTACGTTCGTCCGAAGATCAATTCGATGCTCGGCCGGCGCACCGACATGCCGGAAAACCTCTGGATCAAGGATCCCGAGACCGGCGAGATGATCTTCCACAAGGACCTCGAATCCAACCAGTTCGTCATCCCGGTCTCCGGCCACCACATGAAGATCTCGGCCAAGGAACGGCTGAAATATTTCTTCGACGATGGCAAATACGAGACGCTGGAAAACCCCAAGGTCGTCCAGGATCCGCTGAAGTTCCGCGATGAGAAGCGCTACACCGATCGCCTCAAGGAGGCTAAGGCCAAGACCGGCCTGGAGGACGCCATCCTCAACGCCGCCGGCACCATCGAAGGCCTGCCGGTCATCGTCACCGTGCAGGATTTCGCCTTCATGGGCGGCTCGCTCGGCATGGCGGCGGGCGATGCCATCGTCCACGCCTTCGAGGTCGCGCTGCAGCGCAGGCGACCGCTGATCCTGTTCGCCGCCTCCGGCGGCGCCCGCATGCAGGAAGGCATCCTCTCGCTGATGCAGTTGCCGCGCACCACGGTCGGCGTCGACCGGCTGAAGGAAGCCGGGCTGCCCTATATCGTCGTGCTCACCAACCCGACGACGGGCGGCGTCACCGCTTCCTACGCCATGCTGGGCGACGTTCACATCGCCGAGCCCGGCGCGCTGATCGGCTTTGCCGGCCCCCGCGTCATCGAGCAGACCATCCGCGAGAAACTGCCGGACGGCTTCCAGCGCTCCGAATATCTGATGGAGCACGGCATGGTCGACATGGTGGTCTCGCGCCTGGAGATGCGGCCGACCATCGCGCGGCTGCTGAAGATGCTGCTCAAGGTGCCGGAGGCTGAGAAGCCGGTCGAGCCGGAGATCCTGCCGCCGGCTGTCGTCAACGCAGAACCGCGGCCGCAGGCCTGACGCGACGTCGTTCGCCGCGAACCACGATTGCGCCGGGTACGTCGAGCGCCTAGGATTCCGCCATGACAACGCTCGCCGCCGACCGCGCAATCGAACATCTGATGACGCTCCACCCGAAAGGCTTCGACCTTTCGCTGGATCGCATCGCCCGCCTGCTCGAGCGCCTGGGCAATCCGCAGGACCGGCTGCCGCCGGTCATCCATATCGCCGGCACCAACGGCAAGGGCTCCTGCGCCGCCTTTTCGCGGGCACTGCTGGAGGCGGCGGGCCATCTCGTCCACGTGCATACCTCGCCGCATCTGGTGAACTGGCACGAGCGCTACCGGCTGGCGGCCGAGGGCGGCGGCAGGCTGGTCGAAGACAAGGTCTTTGCCGAGGCCATTGCGCGCGTCGCCAAGGCCAATCAGGGCCAGAAGATCACCGTCTTCGAGATCCTGACCGCCGTCACCTTCATTTTGTTTTCAGAGCATCCGGCCGAGGCTGCGATCATCGAGGTTGGACTGGGCGGCCGCTTCGACGCCACCAATGTCATCACGCGGCCTGCGGTTTCGGTGATCATGCCGGTGTCATTGGATCACGAAGCCTATCTCGGCGACCGGGTCGAGGTGATTGCTGCCGAGAAGGCCGGCATCATGAAACGCGGCTGCCCGGTGGTGATCGGCGCACAGGAAAGCGAGACGGCGCTCGAGGTGCTGATCGAGACCGCCGAGCGGCTGGATTGCCCGACCGTCGTCTACGGCCAGGATTTCCTGGCCTTCGAGGAGAACGGCCGCATGGTCTATCAGGACGAGGACGGCCTGATGGACCTGCCGCTGCCGCGCCTGCCCGGACGCTATCAATTCGCCAATGCCGCTGCGGCGATCGCCGCGGTCAAGGCCGCAGGGTTCGAGATCGGCCACCGCGCTGCCGAAAAGGCGATGGCACACGTCGCCTGGCCCGCCCGGATGCAGAAATTGTCGCAAGGCAAGCTGGTTGATCTGGCCCCCAAGGGTGCCGAGATCTGGCTCGACGGCGGCCATAATCCGGGTGCCGGCGTCGTCATCGCCGAGGCGCTGGCCGAGCAGGAGGAAAAGAATCCGCGCCCGCTGATCCTCATCTCCGGCATGATCAACACCAAGGACCAGAGTGGTTATTTCAGCGCCTTCAAGGGGCTTGCCCGCCATGTCTACACGGTGCCGGTGAGCAAGAGCGACGCCGGGGTGCCGAACGACGAGCTGGCGCTGCGCGCCGCCGACGCCGGCCTGTCGGCCGAGCCGGTCGGCTCCGTCGCCAATGCGCTGATGCTCCTGCGCGACACTTGGGACGGCCCGCCGCCGCGGATTCTCATCGGCGGCTCGCTCTATTTCGCCGGCGCGGTGCTGGATGAGAACGGCACGCCGCCGACCTGAAGCAATTCCAGGAAAAGTGCGTAGCGGTTTTCCGTCCGGAATTGCGCAAAGCAGATAAAGCAATTCAGGAAAGCTTGAGGTGGATTTCGGCGGGGGCCGGAAGGAGCCGGTCATGATCAAGGTGAAGCAGCTCGCCCACGTCTGCATCTTCGCGAATGACCTGGAGGCGACGCGCCGCTTCTACCGCGACGTCCTCGGCATGGACACAAGGTTCAATTTCCTGCGCGACGGCAAGATCTTCGGCTTCTACCTCGATTGCGGCGGCCGCAGCCATGTCGAGGTGTTCGAGAAGAGCGAGGCCAGCTACGGCGAGCGCAACCAGATCAACCACTTCTGCCTCGAGGTGGAAGATATCGACGTGGCCATCGCTCACATCCGCTCGAAAGGCGTCGAGGTCACGCCGAGGAAGCTCGCCTGCGACGACACCTGGCAGGCCTGGGTCAAAGACCCCAATGGGGTGAAGATCGAGCTGTTCGAATATACTGCAAAAAGCGCGCAATTCACCGGCGGCAATCGCGTCGCCGACTGGTGAGCCTGGTTTAACGACTCACTTCAGCTCGATCTCGATGAAGGCGTATTCGCCGTCATTGGCGTTGATGACGTCGTGCTCGACGCCTTCCTTGCGGAAATAGGGCGCGCCCTTTTTCATCTCGGCGAAGGTGGCGCCGTCCTTGGTCAGAAGCTTCACCTTGCCGTCCATCAGCGGCACCACGACAT
Organism: Mesorhizobium sp. M1E.F.Ca.ET.041.01.1.1; assembly: GCF_003997355.1. NCBI lineage: Bacteria > Pseudomonadati > Pseudomonadota > Alphaproteobacteria > Hyphomicrobiales > Phyllobacteriaceae > Mesorhizobium > Mesorhizobium sp. M1E.F.Ca.ET.041.01.1.1. The sequence goes on from NZ_RZSL01000057.1 coordinate 13,021, forward strand.
AGTCGTGGCCGTGGCGATGCCAGCCGGTGTTGGCGCCCGGGGCGAAGCGGTATTCGGTGACGATGACCCGCTCATTGTCGACAAAGACGGTGGCCTTGGCTGTTCCGGTCATGGGGCTCTCCTTTCCGCCAAGAAAAGGAGATGAGGCCCGCCGGCGTCAGGGCCAGAGCGCCATCAGCGATGACGCCAAAGAAAAGCCCGGCGCGATTGGCCGGGCTTATTTGTCGAATCTTTGGATTGGCTCAGGCGAGGCTGCCGTTGATCCAGTGCGAAAGCGCGGTCTTCGGCGCGGCGCCCACCTTCATGTCGGCCACTTCGCCGCCCTTGAAGATCATCAGCGTCGGGATCGAGCGCACGCCGTACTGCGCGGCCAACTCGGGATTCTCGTCGATGTTGAGCTTGGCGACCTTGATCTTCGAGCCGAGCTCCTTGGCGATTTCTTCCAGTGACGGGCCGATCATCTTGCACGGACCGCACCACTCCGCCCAGAAATCCACCACAACCGGCTCCTTGGCGTTGAGCACATCGGCCTGGAAATTGCCCTTGTCGACCTTGACGGTGGCCATGCTGAAATCCTTTCGAAAACTCGGGGTTGCACCAAATGTGGTGGTTGTGGCGGTGATGTTCAAGCAGTTCTTGTGTCACGCTCCCGTGAGTCGGGCAAGGGCATCGTCCATGGCCTTTGCCGGCAGCTCGATCAGGCGCGGCGCCTCGGTGAAGAGCAGCGCAGCCGTAACGTCGCGGCCTGGGTAGAGCGGCTTGAGCAGGGCGCGGTAGAGCGCAAGCTGCAGCACATAGGCCGGCGGTACTTCGGCCAGGCTCGCCGGCGCCGGCCGGTTGGTCTTGTAGTCGACGATCGAGACCTTTTCCGACGTGACGGCCAGCCGGTCGATCTTGCCGGAGATGGAGCGCAGCTTGCCCTTCACTTCCAGGCTGCCCATGACCGCGACTTCCGCCCGCGAGGACGGCGAAAACAGCGCGTCGAAACGGCCGTCGGAGAGGATGGAAGACACCGCCTCCAGCGCCTTGCCGCGCTCCCCCGGCGGCCAATCGGCGCCGGCGCGCGCCAGATAGCGCTGCGCGGCGTCCTTACGCTCGCCTTTGGCGACCGAAGGCAGCATCTGCAGCAATTTATGCAGGGCCAGCCCGCGCATCACCGCGAAGCCGGGCTCGGCCTCGGCGTCGAGCACCGGCGAGCGCGTGTCGGGCAGGGCCTCGGTCGATTCGTCGATCAACGCGGAGGCGCCGGAGGGCGAAAGCGGCCGCGGCAGGTCCTCATAGGGCGGCAGCGGCCGGAACAGGTTTTCCGGCAACGGCTCCGCATGCTCGAATGGCGCTGCCTTCTCGCCCTCGGTCAACGCCATGGGCGGCAGCTTCGTCATATGGAAGCGATGCACGGCCACATCGGCCGTCGCCGGATGCCGGCGCTCCACGCTTTCCGGCGCGCCCAGCAGCGCCCGGCTGACGATCGAATGCCAGGTGCCGGTGCTGGGTTGCCGCTTGCCGTGATAGCCGCAGACGATCAGCCGGTCCTCGGCGCGCGTCATGCCGACATAAAGCAGCCGCCGGTATTCATCGTCGGCAAGCTCCCGCGCCCGCGCCGAGGCCGCCCGCGAAACGCCATTGGCGACGTCGCTGGCCGAGCGCCAGAGATAGCCCTTGCCCTTCCATTGTTGGCCCGAGCCTTCGAAGGCCATCAGTCGCGGCAGATGCTGGTCGCTGAATGGCGCCGAGCCGCCATCGACCAGGAAAACCACCGGCGCCTCCAGGCCTTTCGCGGCATGCACGGTCATGACACGCACCTCGTCGCGCGTCTGGTCCATCTCGCGCTTGATCTCGGGACCACTGTTTTCGAGCGTCGAGAGGAAGGATTCCAGCCCCGGCAGGCCGGTGCGCTCCTCGGCCAGGCAGAAGCTCAGGAACTCGTCGAGGATGTCGCCGGCTTCCGGCCCGAGTCGCGCCTTCATCCTGCGGCGCACGTGGTCGCGCGCCAGCACGGCGGCATAGAATTCGAACACCGGCTTGAAGGCCACCTCGTTCGCCCAGCCATCGAGCCGGCTGACGATCGCGGACAGGGCCTCGTCTGCGGCCGCACGCTGCCTAAGCGATGCGATCAATGACTGGCCGGGCGGCCGCTCGCCGGCGAGCGCCAGCAAGGTCTCCTCGGAGACATCGAAGATCGGACTGCGCAGCACGGCGGCCAGGGACAGGTCGTCCTCCGGCTGGATCAGGAAATGGCCGAGCGCGATCAGGTCCTGCACGGCGATATGGCCGGGCAGGCTGAGTCTATCGGCGCCGGCCACCGGGATCTGCCGGTTTTTCAGGCTGCGCGACAGCGCATGCACGAAGCGGTCACGCTTGCGCACCAGAACCAGGATGTCGCCGGCCGTCACCTTCCTTCCCTTGCCTTCGATGACCTCGCCGTTACGCAGCCAGTCCTGGATGGTCGCCGCCACATGCTCCGCCACGCGCACGGCCGGCGCGCTGGCATGGTTGACCGGCAGGGTCCAGTCGTCGGGCTCCTCGACCGCATCAGTGCCGATCGATGGCCACACCTCGACATAGCCCGGCGCGTCGGTGCGGATCGCCTTGTGGCTGAGCGGATCGGGGTCGTGGCTGATGCCGCGCCGCACACCTGGCTCGGCAAAGACGCAGTCGACGGCGGCAAGCACGTCGTCGCTCGAGCGGAACGACCAGGTGAGCTTGAGGTCGGCGAAGGCGGCCTCGGCGTCGCGCACGCGCCCGGCAAACAGAAGCCGGCTCTCGGCGAAGGAATCGGGCGCGGCTCCTTGAAAGGAATAGATCGATTGCTTCTCGTCGCCAACCGCGAACACCGTGCGCTTGACCGCCTCGCGCTGGCCGAGCCCGGCGAAGAACTCTTCCGTCAGCTTCTTCACCACTTCCCATTGATCGGGGCTGGTGTCCTGCGCCTCGTCGAGCAGGATGTGGTCGATACCCTGGTCGAGTTTGTATTGCACCCATGGGCCGGCGTCCGGCCGTGACAGCAGGCTGACGGTTCGGGTGATCAGATCGTTGAAGTCGAGGAAGCCGCGGCTTCGCTTCAACTGCTCATAACGCGCGATCAGCCAGCCGGCGACGGTGAGCGCGGCGGCCGTGCCTTCGAGCATCCGGAACAGCGCCAGCCGGTCCGATACGTCGAGGATCGCCTTGGCTGTCGCGAGATAGCGCTCGGGCAGGTCCGGCAGCCGGTCGACCAGCGCCTTCTTGAAGATCTTGGGTGGGTCGTAGGGGTCGCCGTCGGCCTTGAGAAAGGCCTTTGCCAGGAGCCGCAACCGGCGGGTCGGGTCGACTTCGGCGAATGCGCCTCGGGCATAAGGGATAACGTTGTTCAGCACTTGCCGTGCTTCGGTAGCTTCGGCGGCATGCGCGAACTCTGCGAACTGGCTGGGCGCGAAGCCCGGCAGCGGCCAGATGGAAGCGGCGATGCCGTCGGCCGTCTGGCCGGGTCCGAAGCCGAATTCGGCGAACAGCGGCCGGAAGTCCCGGCTCTTGCCGAGCTTGGCGATGAAGCCGCGCAATTCATCGCGCTTGCCGACGATTTCGGTGAGCAGCGCGTCGAGCCCGAATTCGCCGCCGCGCTCCAGGACCGTGGCAAAGGCCTCCGCCAGGCCTTCGACGCCGGCACCGGCGCCCGAGATCATGTCGCGGCGGGCGTCCGCGAACAGCGAGGCCTCCATCTGCGGATCGAGCATCTCGAAATGCGCGGGGATGTTGGCTTCCAGTGGGAACTGGTGCAGAACCGATTCACAGAAGGCGTGGATGGTCTGGATCTTCAGCCCACCCGGCGTTTCCAGCGCCTCGGCGAACAGCCGGCGCGCGCGGCGCATGGTGTCGCGGTCGGCGCTGCGTCCGTCGAGCGCCGCGATCCTCGCCGCAAGCTCGGTGTCGGGCAGCGCCGTCCACTCCGACAGGGTCGAGAATACGCGGTTCGACATGTTGGCGGCGGCCGCGCGCGTATAGGTCAGGCACAGGATCTTCGACGGATCGGTGCCGTTGAGCAAAAGCCGGATGACGCGCTGCGCCAGCACATGCGTCTTCCCCGAGCCGGCATTGGCCGAGACCCAGGCGGAATTTTGCGGATCGGAGGCGCGCGCCTGGCTGGCGGCGGTATCGGCGGGGATCGGATATCTCATCCTTCCGCCTCGTCTTCGCTTGCGCCACCGGCCGACCATTCGAGCACGCGGGCCAGATGATCGTAGTCGCCGTCGGCCTCGCCCTCGCGGAACGGCAGCGCGCGCGACAGATAGCCGGTCGCAGGATCGGCATAGTGGAACAGCAGCCGCTCAAGCCGCGCCCAGGCTTCCTCGGCAAGCTCGTTGGCGGTCTTCGGCTTGCGGTTGTATTCGAGGATCGATTCCTCGAACACCTCGCCATTGGGCTTCAGCCGCACGAAGGCAAGCTGCGAGGGCTCGCAAATGCCGAGCTCCTTGAAGGCGCCGCGTCTGAGCAGCGCGCCTTCGAGCGCGAGCTGCGGCGACAAGAGCGTATGCGCCTGCGCCTTCGAAGGCGAGGAGCCGGTCTTGTAGTCGAGGATATCGGCCATGCCGCCGGCGAGCAGGTCGACGCGGTCGGCATAGCCGGAGAGCGTGACGCCCGTGCGGCCCACGACTGTCTTCTCCGCGCGCTCCTCGGCGTAACGTTTGGCGACCACCTCGGCGCGGGTATGCTCCCATTCGATGATGTTGGCGGCCAGCTTTTCGAAGCGCGGCCACCACACCGCCTCGATGTCGGGCGGAAGCGCTGCGTCGGCAAAGCAAGCGCGGCCGGCCTCGACAAGCGCCGCCAGCGCGCCCGGACTTTTCGGATCCTCGACCCGGCGCGAGAACAGGTGCAGGATTTCGTGGAACAGCGTGCCGCGTTCGGCAGCACTCGGATCGCGGATCACCGGGTCGAGCGGCATCAGGTTGAGGATGCGCCGGGCATAGACCGCATAGGGGTCGCGGCGCAGCGTCTCGATCTCGGTGACCGAGAAATGCTGCGGCCTGAGCCTCAGCGGCGGCTTTGGCTGCGGGCGGGCCGCGAACTCCTGTTTCTCGCCGGCGTCGAGCGCGCGGGCCCAGGTCAGCAGCACATCGCCGCGCCGGCCAAGCGCCGCCGCCTGATCCTCGCCGATGAAGGTAAGGATGCGCTGCAGCCAGCGCGACGGCACCGCCGGTGCGTCACCCGATCGCGCCGAGCGCGTCAGCACCACCGTTTCAGCACCCATCGCCATCTGGAAATCATGTGCCGCAAGGCCGATGCGCCGCTCCGGCGGCTCGAGGTCGATACCGGTCTTCATCAGCCGCGACATGAAGCGGTCGCTCTCCGGCTTGCGCGGCCACACGCCTTCGTTGAGCCCGCCGATGACGAGCGTGTCGACGCTCTGCAGGCGGGCCTCCAGCGCGCCCCAGATGGCGATGTTGCGGTCGGTGCCTTGCGCCGGCTTGACCGTTTCCGGCGCGATCAGCGCTTCCATCACGTCCGGCCATTCGCCGGCCGCGAAGGTGAAGGATGAGGAGGCGGCGACCAGCCCGCGCAACAGCTCCGCAAGTTTCTCGCCGGCATCACCGGCATAGAGTTCGCTCACGCTGCCGTCTGCCGCGCGGCCCAGGCCTTCCAGCGCCACGACGCTCGCTCGAGTCAGGGCCGCGATATCGGCACTCTTCCCGCCGCGCATTGCCGTGAGCGGGGAGAGCGCGTCGGTAAGACGGCTAAGCATACCCCGTGCCTGCTCGATGCCGCGCACGGTGAGGCGCGGAAACCAGAAAGGGTGACGACTTTCGCCGCTGAGCCCAGCGAGCCGCGCCTCGAAGAGTTCGTCGAGTGCGACGACGTCAGGTCGGCCTGTCCCCCCGCGCAGCGCCACCAG
>NZ_RZSL01000580.1:0-3666 GCF_003997355.1 Mesorhizobium sp. M1E.F.Ca.ET.041.01.1.1
GTATTCGTCAGGCGAACTGGCGACCCCGGCGAATGACGCCGGGCTGATCGGACAGACCTTGCAAGCGGCCGGGTTCGACGTGGTCGGGGCGCGCGATGTCGACCAGGAATCGCTGCGCGGCGCCTTCCGCGATTTCCTTGCCAAGGTTTCGGCCGCCGGCCCCGACGCGGTCGTTTTCGTCTACCTTGCCGGCCACGGCGCCCAGTTCGAAGGCGAGAACTATTTCCTGCCGGTCGACGCCAACATCGCCAATCCCGCCGATGTGCCGATCCAGGCCATTCGGGTCTCCGACCTCACCCAGCCGCTTGCAAGGTCTGTCCGATCAGCCCGGCGTCATTCGCCGGGGTCGCCAGTTCGCCTGACGAATACGCGGCGTTGCCGATGACGAAGGCGAGGCGTTTTTGCTCTTGCGCAAACACTCCCGTCGCGGACGCGACGGTCAGTACGATGAGAACGACGATGAAGCCGATGAATTTCTGAAGCGTTTGCATCGCAATCCGCCGTCCGTTGTCCGCCATCCGTTCGAAACATTAACGCCGGGGAGGCAGGAATGTTTCCCTACAGCGCGAAATTAAGACCCCGCAAAAAGGCGGCTTTAGGGCGCAATTTCGTCGAAAGAACAGAGGCTTCACAAAACGTCCTGTGGACCCGGTTGTGGACTACCGGCGTCGCCTCGGCTTCTCCAGCAGCGCGACCGCCTCGACATGCGGCGACCACAGGAACTGATCGATCGGCGTCACGCTCCTCAACTGATAGCCGCCGTCGAGGAGGATGCGCAGATCGCGCGCCAGCGTCACCGGATTGCAGGACACGGCCGCGACCAGCGGCACGTCCGAGCGGGCGATCTGCTTCGACTGGTCCTCCGCGCCGGCGCGCGGCGGATCGAAGACGAGGCCATCGAAGCCATTCAATTCCTTGAAGGTCAGCGGCCGACGGAAGAGGTCGCGGCGCTCGCTGGTCACCCGCTTCAGGCCGCTGGCGAAGCGGAAGGCGCGGTCGAGCGCCGCAAGCGCCGGCGCGTCGCCCTCCACGGCATGAACCTCGGACCTGGCCGCGAGCCTGAGCGCGAAGCTGCCGCAGCCGGCGAAGAGGTCGGCGACCTTTTTGGCCCGCGACAGATGCTGGCCGACGAGATCAGCCATCGTCTGCTCGGCTGCCTCCGTCGCCTGCAGGAAGGCGCCGGACGGCACGGCGACAGCGACCGGCCCGAATTGCACCACCGGCTTTTTCGGCTCGACGATGACCTCGCCGTCGACGGAAAGCCTCGCCAAGCCCTCGGCCATCACGAAATTGGAGGCGATGCGGCGCTGGTGCTCGCCGAGCCTGCCGGCATCCTGGACGGCGACGTCCAGTCCGGACGCGGTGACGGTGACCGTCATGTGGAAGGCTTTTGGTGTGGCGCAAACCAGATCGGCCAGCCTACGCAAGCGATCGAGCGACGCAACGACCACCGGCAGCGAGATCGGGCATTCCTCGATCGGGATGATTTCGGAGGAGTGCGCGCGCACGAAGCCCAGCAGCATGCCGGCCTCGCTACGCCTTGCGCTGAAGACAACGCGGCGGCGGGTCTGCGGCGAGCAAGGCACCAGCGCGTCGATCTCGCCCGCGATGCCCTTGGCCTTCAGCGCCTGCACTACCCGCTCGCGCTTCCACTGGCGATAGGCCCCGGCTTCGAAATGCTGCAGCGCGCAGCCGCCGCATTCGGTGAAATGGCGGCAGGCCGGATCGACCCGGAGCGGCGAGGCCTCCAGAACCGACATAAGCGTCGCGCGGTCCTTTTGGCGTGCCGCGGTGACCGTCTCGCCCGGCAGCGTGAACGGGATGAACACCTCGCCTCCATCGGCGCCGGCGATGCCGTCGCCCTGAGCGCCAAGCCTGGTGATGGTGAAACGCGCGCTCATTTCGATCCCGCATCCTTGATCGCGGCGAGCAGGAACTCGCGATTGCCGTCGCCGCCTTCGATCGGCGACGGGTGCAGCCCAAGCACGCGCCAGCCCGGTATGCCGGAAAGCCAGTCGCGCAGACTTGCGGCAATGCGTTCGGCATCGCTTGGATTCCTGAGCAGCCCGCCCTTGCCGATCGCCTCGCGGCCGGCCTCAAACTGCGGCTTGACCAGAAACAGCGCCCTGGCGCCCTCGCCCGCCAACGCAAGCGCCGGCGGCAGCGCCAGTTTCAGAGAAATGAAGCTGACATCGCAGACCAGGAAATCCGGGATACGGCCGCCGAGATCGGCAGTCGTCAAATCGCGGGCGTTCAGCCCCTCGATCATCATCACGCGCGGATCGCCGGCGATATCGGGATGCATCTGGCCATGGCCGACATCGATCGCCGTGACATGCGCGGCGCCACGCTCGAGCAGCACCTGGGTAAAGCCGCCGGTCGAGGCGCCGATATCGAGCGCCTCGCTCCCCGAAGGATCGAGCCCGAAACGGTCGAGGCCGGCAATCAGCTTCAGCGCCGCGCGCGACACATAGGCCTGCGCCGGATCGTCGATGGCGACGCGGCAGTCCGGCGCGACGGACTGTCCGGGCTTGCGGGCAACGCTGCCGTCAACGCTGACCGTGCCGCGCTCGATCGCGTCGCGGGCGCGCGAACGGCTGGCGAACAGGCCGCGCCCGACGAGCAGTTCGTCGAGCCTGAGGCGCGCACCGGCTGGCAAAGGAGAGTTCATTGGCCTTCATTGGCGAAAGCCGGACGCGAAGGCAATGGGAGCCTGTTGAATATGGCGCGCGGCGCGGCAGAATGCGGGCCTTCATCCAACCTGAGGAGGAGGCAATGCTCAAGGGAACCTGCCATTGCGGCGCCGCGCACTGGACCCTGGAAGGCGATCCGGGATCGATCACGGCCTGCAATTGCACGCTTTGCCGCCGCTACGGCACGCTCTGGGCCTACGATTATGCCGACGAGCGCATCCGCATCGCGGGACCAATGCGTTCCTATACGCGCGCCCAAGTGGCCGAACCCGCGCTCGAGATATTGTTCTGTCCGAAATGTGCCTGCGTACTTGCCTGGCGCGGCTTGCGGTCCAGTTCGAGCGGCCGTACGCGCATCGCCGTCAATGTCAGGCTGGCGCCGCCGGAGGCCGTCGCCGATCTGCCGATCGACCATTTCGACGGTCTCGACACGTTCGACGATCTGCCACGCGACAGCCGCTGCGTGCGCGATATGTGGTTTTAGAAGACCGTCTGCGAGACCGGGCGCTCGACGGCCGGCATCAGGCCGTCATTGTTGGAGGCCTGCTTGCGCGGCTCGACCGGAGCGGGCGCAGCCGGCGCCGCTTCCGGCAGCACAACCAGTTGAGCGACCTGCTTATAGGAGAAACCGCCCCGGATATCGCCCATCTTGCCGGCAACGATCTCGACCACCGCTTTCTCGAGGTTGCGATCGTAACGCGTTTCGGCTGCCGCCGGCGCGGCCATGGCCATCGCAAGGGCCATGCCACTTAGGAACGATTTCATTGTTCTTATCCCCGCCTAAGGACCAAGGTCTTAGCAGGGCGCCGTTGAAAATCGACCAAAAGACAGGGTAACCGAACCGCCAAACGGAAGCGTTAACAATGAGTTACGATTTCTGGTTTAACGCAATTCCGGACGCAAAACCGCCGTGCACTTTCGCTGGGATTGCTTCCAAAGCCGGCAAACAGATTCAGCGCGTTGAGAATTAGAT
>NZ_RZSL01000581.1:0-3660 GCF_003997355.1 Mesorhizobium sp. M1E.F.Ca.ET.041.01.1.1
GCGCGGCAGGCGGCTGCCTCACCGACGTCGACGGGCACAGCTATATCGACTTCACAAACGACATGTCGGCCGGGTTTTATGGTCACTCCAATCCGGTGATACTGGCTGCCATCCGGGGTGCTCTGGACAAAGGCATCAGCTTTGGCGGCCCTCATAAGCACGAAGTAGCGCTTGCCGAAGACATATGCCGGCGGTTCACATCAATCGAACGCGTCCGTTTTTGTAATTCTGGGACCGAAGCCAATTTGGTGGCTATGGGCTTGGCGCGTGCAGTAACCGGCCGGCCGCTGGTCCTTGCCTTCCACGGTGGATATCACGGAAGCCTTGCGACGTATGTAAATGTTGAAGCGCCGCTGAACGTCGACAAATTGCAGATGCGCTTCGCCCGCTACAACGACGAGAAAGATGTCCTGCGAGTATTGGAGGAGTGTGGAGCAGAGACGGCAGCTATCATCGTCGAGCCCATGATGGCGAGCGGCGGTGGAATTTTAGCCAACCGTGCCTTTCTCGCCGCTCTTCGGGCTCTGGCGGACAACTTTGGGGCGCTTCTCATTTTCGACGAAGTCGTAACCGCCCGCTTATCCCCTGGTGGCCTCCAGGACTTGGTCCAAATCCGCCCCGATCTCACAACGCTCGGCAAGTCCTTGGGGGGCGGCCTCACGTTCGGTGCTTTCGGCGGGCGTGCGAAGCTGATCGATCGGCTGGATCCTTCCCGTCCGGGCGCGATCCTCCACAGCGGCACGTTTAATAATAACGTGCTGACCATGACCGTTGGCCACATCGGTCTCACCCAAGTGGCAACAATCGAAGCGCTGCAGGCGGTCAACGCTCGCGGTGACAAGCTGCGCCACAGCCTCTTGAAAGTTGCCACAGAGCGCAGAACGGCGCTCTCGATCAGCGGATATGGGTCGATTCTATCGCTGCATTTCCAGCCCGCAGCACCACGTAATCCTACCGAAATCACAACCACGCCAACGCAACGGAAGCTCTTTCATCTTGATATGCTGCTACATGGCTTCTACACGCCGCGGCGCGGCACGATCAATCTCTCGCTGGCCACCACGGATGATGACTGCGAGGCATTCGTGAATACTTTCGCAGGATTCCTCGACCGATATTCGGCCTTTCTGCCGCACGACTAGGAGACCCGGCAAGCGAATACCCAGTGCTGACCAGCAACCCCATACCGACTGTGGCCGGACCCTAAGAGCGAAGTCGCACTGCAATCGGCGTGCGACTAAAGAGATCATCCGGATAGCCGAAGAGAATGACCGGCGCCACTCTCCTCAGCTCATTGCCACGCCGTCGCACGATGAGTTGGCTAACCACTCTCAGGCAAGGCACAATCGCAACGAGATTGGCGACGGTCGCCGGCCATTCTCGGACACACCCGTGATGCCCTCAAGCCCGATCTTCATAGACAAGGATGTCGGGATGTGTTGCAAAGTTATTGGCAACGAGGCGCATGGCATTGGTCTCCGGTGTTCCCCGGACAGTTGAGATGTTCAAAGGTCGCCATTTCGACCAATCTGTGATCTTGCTCTGCATTCGCTGGTATCGGGCCTACGGACTGAGCCTACGCGATCTTCGAGAAACGATGGCGGAGCGTGGCATTAGTGTCGATCATTCAACGATCCATCCCTGGGTCGTTCATTTCGCGCCGCTGCTGATGGGACGCTTCAACCGGCAAGCGCGCCGTGACCGGCAAATGGCATGCGGACGAGACCTACATCAAAGTCCCGGGATGGATGTACCTCTATCGCGCCATCGACAGCGTCGGCGGCACCCGTCGAGTTCTGGTTCAGTGAAAACCGGGATTATCAATCCCTGAACGCAAATGGTAACTTTGGTCAGCCGTCCGGAATTTGCCGTTGCAGGGGTGGCGGTTCGCTGCTGGTCGGAGGCGTTTTTGACGGCGCGGGGATCGAGTGGCGGATTGTGATGCGCATCGTCATCGACCAAGACCTCTTTGACCAGCAGGCGGACAATTCTCTGCCGATCGGTGATTTCCAGCGATTCTGCTGATTCCCCTCAGTCGCTGGAGGAATGCGGTCAATGTTTCGGCCAATCGCAAGAACGACATCCGGTCGGCGGCCTGATCGAGAATCGCCTGCAGCTCGGCTCCCAGTTCCTGTTCGCGGGTCCGCACTTCGGGCTAGTGGCGCCGCGGTTAGTCCAAAGACAGGAGATCTTCCTGGTAAGAGGGCAACAGGCGTTCCATGCTGTTGCTGATGCGCGTGAGCTCCCGTTCGAGGACTTCTTGCCGCGTTTCGTGGGTTCAGCCGCACGGGCTGCGTCAAGACGCCGGTCGAGTTCGGCACTGATGGGCGCCGGGTCTTCGATCAGCTGCATCACCTCCTGCAACACGATCTGGTCGAGTAGGTCTTGGCGGATCGGCCGGCTGTCGCACACCGCGCCGCCGAGGTGGCGCCAGCCATCCGAACCCAGGCAGTGAATCTTGCGCCGAACTGCCGGTCGAGGTGCGACAGCGCGTAGCCGCATTTGCTGCAGGATACCAAGCCCTGCACGATGCTCGGCTCAATGGTCCGGTGGGGTGCGAAGCGCTCTTTGTCGACCAGGCGTTCCGCCGCCAACGCGAAGGTCTCTTCACTGACAAGGGCGGGGAACCGGTATCTCGATCCATTCCTCCCGCGGCCGCTCGTGCGCACAGGTCTTTTCGCCATGAACCGCCCAACCCGACAAGCGGAATGGCTTCGTCACCTTTTGCCGTGGCCTGGCCTGCGGCTTGTTGAAACAGGCGGTGCCCTTATAGGCGGATTGCGCAGCATTCCCCATACGACCGACCGTTCCCAGCGGGTTACGCGCTTGCGTGTCGGTGGCCCCATTTCCCGCGGCAGCCGTGCGATGGCGCCGATGCTCAGGCCATCGACCGTGTATTTCTCGTACACGAGCCGCACGACCGCCGCCTCGGCGGCGTCGATCTCATACCGCGCCGGCGCATCGTTCGTCTTCCGAATGTAGCGGTAGCCATAGGTCGCGCCACCCAGAACCGAGACTTCGCCGGTTTGGCGCGGTGGCGCTTGCCGGGCCGCGACGTTCGAGAATCTGCGCCCGTTCGTACTCGGCGATCATGCCCTGGAACTGCAGCATGAGCTGATCCTCCGGCGTGTTGGAATGCGGTGCCTTGACGAAGATCGTCTCGACCCCGTGGCGGGCGAACTCTTCCGTCAGGAGAACCTGACAGGCATATTTCCGGCTCAGCCGATCCGGCGAGTGGATCAGGACGGCCTCTATGTGGCCAGTGAGGGAGGCCGGTCATGAGTGAACACTGCAAAATCACCGCCGGTCACCTGGTCCGGTCCTCGCGACCTTCATGCAGAAAACGACCGCCTTAATATGAATGCCAGCGATAATGAAACTCTATCATCTGCCCGACATGGGCAGAATGACCCTGCGATGGCAATCGGAAGAAAAAACTGGCGCGGAGACCCTGGCTCGCGCCATGACAATCATCGAGACGGGCCAAGATGAACGGCATCGATCCGCAGGCATATCTCGCAGACGTGCTCGACCGCATCCATGATCACAAGATCAATCGCCTCGACGAGTTGCTTCCCTGGAAGTGGTCACCTGTCACCGCCATCTCCGCCGAGGCCGCCTGATGGCAACGGTGACCCATGTGTTCAGCATCGACTACGT
>NZ_RZSL01000582.1:0-3658 GCF_003997355.1 Mesorhizobium sp. M1E.F.Ca.ET.041.01.1.1
CGTCAAACACGGCGGGCCTCGCAATGGTTCAACAGTTTCGTCCGGATTTTTGGATTTTGGGCTCGATCCCGCCTGCCACTCCTCTTCTCGCGAGACCGCACCACCGCGTGCCTTGGGTGCACGGGCGCGGAGCCTCGCATCACACTTCGTAGGCCGAGAATGCTATTTTCGTAGCAAGGCGTATGGGCAGGTAGGACGCTCGAGCCGTTCACCACGGCAGCTTCATGCCATCGCGGAAGAAGCCGCCCGTCGGACCGTCGTCCGGCAGGGTCGCGGCCCATACGATGCCGGCCGCCCCTGGCGCGACTGGGCGGCTGCCGGGCCCGCCCATGTCGGTCTCCATCCAGTCCGGGCTGATGGCGTTGACCAGGACGCCCGCGTCGCGCAGCTCGGCCGCGAGAATTCGGGTGAGCGCACTGAGCGTCGCCCTGCCGGTCGAATAGGCCGGCGAGCCAGCCTCGGGCGAAACGATGACCAGCCGGCCATGACCGGAGGCGCTGAGCAGCGGCGCGAAGGCGAACGCCACCCGCCAGGCGCCGACGACATAGCTCTCGAAGGCCTTGCTGCCCACCGTCCGGTGGGGATTCAGCGCTCGCGCGGACAACTCGTAGTGGATGGCGGCGTTGTTGACGAGCACGTCGAGCCGACCGAATCGGCGCTCCACCTCGGCTGCAGCAAGGGCTGGCCCATCGGGCGCGGCGACATCCAGCGCGATGGCCTCGACATTGCCGCCGGGTTTCTTCGCCGCCGCCTCGCCCTTGGCGAGGTCGCGCGCGCCGATGAGCACGGTGAAGCCAAGTCCGGCGAGCTGCCGGCCGGTCTCCAGGGCAATGCCGCGATTGGCGCCGGTGACGAGCGCCACCTTGCCGGAATGATTTGCTGTGCTGGTCATTGCTCCCGCTGGTCAAAATCTGACACTTGGTCGGACCGACAACAGACTCGCGGGAGTTTTTTGGACGATCCGGTCGGCACGTTCAATCGAGACCGACCCAGATGTAGCCATCCTCCTCGCGGCACGGAATGAGACGCAACGGAGCCCGGTTCTTCGAAATATCGCCGAGGACCTCCATGCCGGCCGAAGTTCCATCCTCGTTGAGCGCCTCGCACCACTTTACGATTTCGCCTGTATCCAGATCGAATCCGGAGTGATGCCAGCGACACACCAGCGTGCCATCCTCGTCTACAGTGCTCGCCTGTCGTGCGTGGCCGTTGGTCCGCGAGGTGCTTTCGAAGAACGGCAATTTCAGATGCGGGCAGGCATTGTTAAAGGCATGGACGCGCCCGCCCCTGCGCAAAATCACGACGTAAAGCGCTTGGAACTCGATGACTTTGTAGTCGCCGTCCTTCAGTTCGCCCGTCGCGACCGTCCGGTGCCACGTCTTGCTGCCCAGTTGCATAGTCTCGCGCGCGCCTTTTTCGTTCAACCGGCGCTCGGCTTCAACCTTCAGCTTCCTTATCTCGTACAGCGTAATTCGGTCGGAGGTACCGCGCAAACGCACCCGAATGAAATCGGATATTTCAACCTCGTCCTTGACCCGTTCATAGAGCGTCTCCGAAATCAGGAGGCGGGTTCCGGCCTCCTTGTTGGCTGTTTCGACGCGGCTCGCCACATTGACCGCATCGCCGATAGCCGTCAGGCGCTCGTTTCCGGGTGATCCGACCGAACCGATCACCGCTTCGCCCAGATGCAAACCGACGCGAATATCGAAGTCGATGCCGTACATCGAGGCAAAAAACGGCTTCAGCCGATCGACCGTGGCAAGGGTCTGTAGGGCCGCATTGACCGCGCGCACCGGCGCATCGTCTTGGCCGTTCACGCCAAATATCGCCATAAGCCCGTCGCCGACGAACTTGTCGATGTAGCCGTTGTTGAGCTCGATGACTTCGGCGACCTGAGTGAAATAGCGATTGAGCAGATACATGACATCGTAAGGCGTCAGCGTTTCGGAGAAGTGGGTGAATCCGGCTACGTCGCTGAAGAAAATGACGACCGACTTCAGCTCGCCCGCACTGGTGGACCTGTGCGGCAGCAGCTGACTGGTCATTCGCAGGTCGGTCTCGTCGAGTACGAGCCTGCGGAAGGTGATGTCGGAGGCAGGTCTGAGCTGGCATGCCAGGCGTACGTTGTTGCCAAGCCCCAGCCGCTCTACGAGCGTGCGCTCCAGCGCTGTGCGCTCCGGGCAGCCGTCTGCACCGTCGAGAATCCAGATCCGGCAGGTTGAGCATTTGGCCTTACCGCCACAAGCGCAGGCGATCGGGACATCTGCCCGGCGAGCGGCTTCAAGGACAGATTCCCCGAGCGCCGATTTGATCGATATGTCGTCGGGCAGCGATAGCAACGTAGGCATCGGAACCGATCTTCCTGTACGAGTGGCGCCAAACGCTGGTAGTCAATAAAAGGTCTATCAGCCGGACACCGTTTCAGCCTCGTTCGGACGACATTAGCCCAGCAATGGCTTGGATGCCATCGTCGAGTCCGATAGTCCGCCCCGGGTCGGTCGAAAGTCGCGCTCCGCATCGGGTACCAAGTGTCCGGCCTACTTCTTCTGCGGGTGGATCGTCTCGCCGCGCTTCAGCATGTCGACGAAGCTTGCGATCTTCTTCTTGCGCCCGGCCTCGGTCTTCATGTTGTGGGTGCGGAAGGCGAGCGCGAAGCGGTTCTGGGCGGAGAGCTTTGCCAGCATTTCCTTCGCTTTCGGCTCAGCGTCGATCGCCGCCTGCAGGTCGGGCGGGATCGTCATCTCCTTGGACCCGCCATAGGCGCGGTCCCAGCGCCCGTCGGCCTTGGCCGCCTCGACCTCGCGCAGGCCATGCTTCGTCATGCGGCCCTGCTCGGTCAGGCGCGCGACATTGTCGATGTTGATCCTGCTCCAGATGCTCTTTTTGCCACGCGGCGTGTAGCGCTGCAGAAAGCTCTTCTCGTCGAGCGACTTGCGCACCGCGTCGATCCAGCCGAAGCAGAGCACAACGTCGATCGCCTCCTTTGGCGTGATCGAGGGAAGACCCGAACCTACCTTATGGATCTTGATCCAGACCTCGCTTTCGCCGGCGTGGTTTTGGCCGAGCCAGGCATAGAAACTCTCCGCGTCGGGGAACTCGCGGATCTTCTCCGGATCGACCTTGATCGGGGCCATCATCACCTCGTCTGCTTGTCTCGACCGACAGTTTGAACGATTCCGCCGCTGCTGTAGCGATGGTTGGTGCCAGTTTCTGTCAGCAGATCCGAGGATGCCATCGGCCTTTCCGATGACACTATCGGTTTCTTCCGTTTCCGCGTCGAGCATCCGCCTGCCACATCACTATCCATGCAAAGGAAAGGCATGGACATGGACAATCGAAAAATCCTGATCGTCGGCGGCAGTTCTGGCATGGGATTGGCGCTGGCCAGGCGCTGCCTCGACGAAGGCGCCAGCGTCATCATCGCCGGGCGCGGCGAAGCGAAGCTGAGCAAGGCCCGCGATCAACTCGGCCGCCCGGCCACTTTGGAGGCGGCGGCGGTCGACATCAGCCGCGAGGACGAGGTCGCGGCGCTGTTCGCGCGCATCGGCAGGCTCGACCATATCGTCAGCACGGCCGCCGCGATCGAAGGCGCCTACCGGCTGTTGCCCGAGATCGAGCTTTCAGCCGCGCAAAAGATGGTGGAAAGCAAGGTCTACGG
>NZ_RZSL01000583.1:0-3658 GCF_003997355.1 Mesorhizobium sp. M1E.F.Ca.ET.041.01.1.1
GGAGAGGTGGCCGCGAAGCGGCCGGAGAGGGGGGCTGGCGCTGCCATATGCGATTGAGCTGGCCGCCAAGCGGTCAGAGGGGTTGCCTCCTGAAGCTAAGCCGCTTTCCCTTTGCCACCCCATGCGCTAGTTCAACGAACAGACAGGCGGCAGATGGCCAGAACGGGGACGAGCGAGAAAAAATGGCAGGCGAAGACGATACAGCGCTGCGGTTTCCGGTCCTGATCGGCGACATTGGCGGCACCAATGCGCGCTTCTCGATCGTGCTCGACGCCAATTCGGAAGCGACCGAGCCGCAAATCGTGCAGACGGCCAATTTCAAGACCATCGACGAGGCGATCCAGGCGGCGGTGCTCGACCGCTCGTCGATCCAGCCGCATTCGGCGGTGCTGGCGGTCGCCGGGCCGGTCGACGGCGACGAGATCCGGCTCACCAACTGCCCCTGGGTGGTCAAGCCGCACCAGATGTTCGCCAATCTGGGCTTGAGCGAAATCGTCGTGCTCAACGACTTCGAGGCGCAGGCGCTGGCGGTCGTGGCGCTCGGCGAGGAGCATATGGAAAAGATCGGCGGCGGCACGCCGGAGCCGAGCGCGGGGCGGGTCGTGCTCGGCCCCGGAACCGGGCTCGGCGTCGCCGGGCTGATCTACGCGCTGCGCCACTGGATACCGGTGCCGGGCGAGGGCGGGCATATGGACATCGGCCCGCGCACGCCGCGCGACTTCGAGGTGTTCCCGCATATCGAAAAGCTCGAGGGTCGCATTTCCGGCGAGCAGATCCTGTGCGGCCGCGGGCTGGTCAATGTCTATCGCGCCGTGGCCAAGACGGATGCCAAACCGATGCCTTTCACCACCCCGGCGGAGGTCACCGCCGCGGCTTTGGCCAAATCCGACGCGGTGGCGCAGGAAGCGTTGGAACTGTTCGTCACCTGCCTCGGCCGCACCGCCGGGGACCTGGCGCTGGTGTTCAAGAGCCGCGGCGGCGTCTTCCTGACCGGGGGCATCGCGCAAAAAATCGTGCCGGCCCTGAAAGCCAGCAATTTCCGCGCCGCCTTCGAGGACAAGGCGCCGCACAGCGCGCTGATGCGTTCGATGCCGGTCTATGTCATCACGCACCCGCTGGCGGCGCTTCTCGGCCTCGCCGCCTATGCCAGGACCCCCTCGCTGTTCGGCGTCCAGACTGCGGGGCGACACTGGCGGACGTGAGGCTGGCAGCGATCCAGCCCAGGGCGGAGTTTCGTCGCAGAGACTCCGGACCCCTGTCTGAAAGGCCTGTGCCAAGCAGGCGCCGGCCTCTGGAATTGAAAACATCCTTCGCCGCTTTCGCGATGCCGCGACGAAGTTTCGCCATAGGCAAGCCGCCACTGGGGCGCTAAGAGGGGTGCCGAATTGCAGCCCGGCTGCGAGGCCAATCGAAAATCACGGAACAAACCCCGATTTGAACCAGTCGCTTCAACATCAAGCGAAGGCCCTGCCGGGCGAAACCTGGGCGATCCTGCGCCGCATCATCGCCGAGAACGGCCGCGAATACCGCTGGTCCTATGTCGTCGCCATCACCTGCTCGCTGGTCGTTTCGGCCACGACGGCCTTCGCCGCCTGGATCATGAGCCCGGTGGTCAATCAGATCTTCTACGCGCGGCGCGGCGATCTGATCCTTCTGATTTGCGCGGGCATCATGGGTTCCTTCGTGTTGCGAGGGCTTGCCACTTATGGCCAGGCGGTGACGCTGTCCAAGATCGGCAACAATCTGGTGGCGCGCTACCAGCGCCGCATCTTCGACCATCTGATGAAGCTTGGCGTCGGCTACTTCACCGACACGCGTTCCGGGCAGCTCGCGGCGCGGGTCAACGAAAACATCAACGGCATCCGTGACCTTCTGTCGATGACGCTGACCTCGATCGCGCGCGATGCGGTGTCGCTGATCGGCCTGATCGGCGTCATGATCTACCAGGACCCGCTGCTGTCGCTTTCCTCGCTGCTGATCGGGCCGCCGCTGATCTGGGCCGTCGTCTACCTGCAGCGCCGCGTGCGCCGCATCTCGCGCGAGTCCGTGCAGATCAACTCGCGGCTGATCGGCGCCATGCAGGAAGCGACGCAAGGCATCGCCATCGTCAAAGCCTTCACGATGGAGGAGGAGCTCTCGCGCCGCATCGGCAAGCTTTCCGAGAGCGCCGAGCAGCGCGGCAACAAGATCGCGCGCGTGTCGGAGCGGCTGACGCCGATTTCCGACATGCTGGCCGGCCTCGCCGTCACCGGCGTCATCGCCTATTCCGGCTATAAGGCGCTGGTTCTCGGCGAGCCGCCGGGCGCGGTCTTCTCCTTCATCACCGCGCTGATCCTCGCTTACGATCCTGCCCGACGCCTGGCGCGCACGCAGGTCGGCATGGAGCGGGCCCTGGTCAACGCGCGCATGATCTACGAGCTGCTCGACCTCGAACCGCAACAGGGCGACGCACCGGACGCGGTCGAGGCCAGGATCGGCAATGGCGAGGTGCGCTTCGACAATGTCACCTTCGGGTACGCCGAAGATATGCCGGTGCTCAGGAACCTGAGCTTCACCGCCGCCGCCGGCAAGGTCACGGCGATCGTCGGCGCCTCCGGCGCCGGCAAGTCGACGCTGGTGGCGCTCTTGCAGCGCTTCCACGACGTCGATAGCGGCAGAATCGAAGTCGACGGGCAGGACATTTCCAAGCTGACGAAGCATTCGCTTCGCAGCTCGATCGCCTATGTCTCGCAGGCGCCCTACCTGTTCGAGGGCACGATCCGCGACAACATCCGCTATGGCCGGCTTTCGGCCACCAACGCCGAGATCGAGCTGGCGGCTGCCCAAGCGGCGGCCGACGAGTTCATCCGCCAGCAGCCGCAGGGCTACGACACGCCGGTCGGCGAGAACGGCGTGACGCTGTCGGGTGGCCAGCGCCAGCGCGTCTCGATCGCCCGCGCCATCGTGCGCCAGGCGCCGATCCTTCTGCTCGACGAGGCGACCTCAGCGCTCGACAACGAGGCGGAAGCGCGCGTCCAGGAAGCGCTAACCCATGTCATGGAAGGGCGCACCACCATCGTCATCGCGCACCGGCTGTCGACGGTGGTCAATGCCGACCACATCATCGTGCTGGAGGAAGGCCGGCTGGTCGAGGAAGGCACGCATGCCTCGCTGATGGCCGACCCGCACAGCGTCTATGCCCGCTTCCACCGGGTTCAGGGCAACAAGGGCCTGGGGCTTGTCGACGACGCCAGGCCGATCCAAACTCCGTCGCCGCGCAGCCGCGCGAAGAAAGCCGTCAGGAGAAGCGCATGAGCGAAGCGGGCGATATGGGCCTGGTGGTGGTGGGTGCCGCCGGCCGGATGGGCCAGACGCTGGTCCGCGCCATCCACACGATTCCCGGCGCGCGCGTCGCCGGCGCGGTCGAACGGCAGGGCTCGCCCTATCTCGGCAAGGACGCAGGCGAGCTCGCCGGCATCGGCACCATCAACGTGCCGATCGTCGACGACCCGCTGCCGGCCTTCGCCAAGGCCGACGGCGTGCTCGATTTCACGGCCCCTAGCGCGAGCGTCGAATTCGCCGGCTATGCCGCGCAGGCGCGCATCGTCCATGTCATCGGCACCACCGGATGCTCGGCGGAGGACGACGCGAAGATCGCGGCCGCCGGCCGCCCTGCCAC
>NZ_RZSL01000584.1:0-3651 GCF_003997355.1 Mesorhizobium sp. M1E.F.Ca.ET.041.01.1.1
CTTTCGGATAGCTGCACGACCCGCTTCCACTAGAATTGCCGCAAGTGGCTGAGCCTGCATTACATATGGCCGAGGCGCTATCGCCCTTCGAATTCGTGCAGGTAACCTTCTGGCCGGGTAGGGTCGAGCAACTGCCGCCAGTGACCGACACGTTGGCTGTGCTTCCGTTTTTGCATTTTATCCCCGATCCCGCCGCAAGCGCGGGATTGAGAGAGTAAAGAACCGCGAGTGTCAAAAGCGCAGATGCAGAAAATATGAAACGTGGCATGGCGCATCTCCTGACGACGCCTCTCCATCCCGTGGAAAGATTATACGCCAGAACTGTATTAGGTCGTCGTAATGCTAAGAGACTGGGTTAATGAGTTCTTTCCAGGCTCATTCGTATGCGGCGGATTCTGATCGACCCTTTGAACCTTTTTAGTGGTTGGCCCAAGGCATTCCCTGAATCCCCGATCCCGATCTAGAGCCGTGGCTAGCTGGCGGGACAGGCACCGATGACCGGGAGCAAGACAACATCGACGTCGAAGAGGGCGGCGATTCGGAACGCAGCCTCGGCTGGTCGGAGCCTTGCAGCCATCCCTCCAACTAGTTGTTTTTATTGCGTTTCCGTGAAAAGGCGAGAGGCCTGAAAAGGCTCCTCGCTACGCATTTTGCAACTATTTGGCTTTCCGCTCGCTGCTTATAGCCGCCTGCAACGCCGCGTCAACTTGCTCGGCCGCGTCCGCCTGCATTCGCGGCATCACATGTGAATAAAGGTCCAAGGTGATGCCGATCGTCGAATGCCCAAGGCGCTCGCTCGCCACCTTCGGGTTAATGCCTGCCGACAGCATCTGCGAGGCATGGGTATGGCGAAGGTCGTGGAAGCGGATGCGGGGCGCGCAAGGAGATAAGTCAAGGGCAACTTTGGTATGTTATACGTTGCGTACTTGGGCGGATACGCTTCGATGGATCAGGAAAGACTTCTAGCCGCAGTCCTCTTAGCTGATGTCGTAGGCAGCACGCCGCTCTATGAGCGCATCGGCGACGATGCCGCTCTGCAGCAGATCTCGGATTGCCTCGACGCCATACGCGAGATCGTCGCCCGGCACGGCGGTGATTTCATCTACTCGAAGGGTGATGACGTGCTCAGCCTGTTCGAGAGGCCGGAGGGAGCGCTGACGGCCGTCTCCCAAATCAGCAGCCAACTGACGAAAGGGCCGTTGCGCGCCCGGATCGGATTGCATTTCGGGGCGGTCATTCGCGCGCGGGGCGCGGTATTCGGCGACGTTGTCAATGTCACCGCAAGGTTGTCCACCACGGCCAACCCGGGGGAGGTGCTGATCAGCCAGAGCTTCTTCGAAGCCCTTTCCGCGGGCAGCCGCAGTGCCTTGCGGCTCCTCGACAAAATGGCTTTCAAAGGAAAGCAAGAACTCTTCGATGTCTATACCCTGGGGAGTGACGATCGGGCTCTCAGTACGCAGATCACCAGGCGGGGCACCATTATCGATAGGCGCTCCGCCCCGCCGCGGCAGATCAATCTGGTCATCCGTTATGGAGATCAGTTGCTATCCTGCCGAAACAACGAATTCGTGACGATCGGCCGATCTCCGGAATGCAATATCGTCGTCCAGCGGCCCTGGGTCTCAAGGCACCACGCGACCTTCACCATTTCGAATGGCAAGGCCCGGCTTATCGAGCGAAGCTCGTCGGGCACATTTGTGTCGATGGGACCCAACCATGAAGTATTCGTGCGCCGCGAAGATATTCTCCTCTTCGGCTCCGGCGTCATCTCGCCTGGACGGAAATCGTCCCTCGGCGACGCCCAGATCCTTCACTACGAAATTGTCTCAAACTGACCCGGCCGGACTCGTTAGCCACGACCGGCCGCGACGATCTCTTCGGCAATTCTGCAAGCGCGCAGCGCTGGTTCCGTCAGCATGCGCCTGCAACGTTTGTGGCCTGGTGCTTCGGTGGCCGGGCCTATTGGTTTCGGAACAAACGACGCGGCTGCCCGGTTTTCTGGCGGGGGAAAGGAGCGCGTCATGCAAAACCAACGCGACAAGCCTCTGCCGAAGCAAAAGCCGAAGAACGACGACCCGGCCGACCCGGATCATTGTTCCCCAGAGCCGGCCCATGTCGATCCGCCACCGCGAGACGTGCGGGAAGCGCCGGCTCCGAACCCGAGCGGCGATAAGAAGACCTAGCTGTTTCGGTTAGGTGACCCGGCTGCTCAAGCGGCCGAGCTTTCAGTGATGGACAGCGGTCCAAATTGGAAACACTGCCAAGATGATACCAAACGCTACAACGACAGTGCCTAAAGCGCGTCGCGGTCTTTCAGAATCGCTCCGTGCGCTTTAGGTTTTTTGATTTTACGCATGTCTTTGTCCCAAAACCGGTTCCCACTTTCGGGAGACATGCTTTAGTGCCGCCCGGATGAGGTCTGCAAACGGGGCTCGCCATAATCTCGCCCTGTTGCGGCCATAATCGATTAACATCGTGATAAGCAATTCCTGTGCACAAAGGGATTGGGGATCAAGGTGTTGCTGGCATTCGCGGGCGCTTTGGCTCCGACTGATGGCGGCGAGACTGTAGGGGACAATCGAAATCATGCAGACCTCGGCGCGCCCGCGTCTTCGTCGCGCTCCTGCTTTCGCGCTGTGCGCCCTGTCGGCGGTGCTGCTTGCCGGCTGCACATCCACGCCGCAGCCGAAGGCGATGCTCGACAAGCGGCCGCGCTCCAAGGAATATTTTGCCGAATCCGAGTATGGCGTGAAGGCCAGCCCGCGCGTTGCCTTCATGCGTCGCGGCGGCGGACGCGACCAACTCGGCAAGCCATACCAGGTGCGCGGCAAGTGGTACTATCCGAAGGAAGACAGGCACTACGCCAAGGTGGGTCTGGCCTCCTGGTACGGCGACGCCTTCCACGGCCGGCTGACCGCCAATGGCGAAGTTTACGACACGGCGCAACTGACGGCGGCGCATCCGACCATGCCGCTGCCGAGCTATGCCCGCGTCACCAATATCGAGACCGGCAGTTCGGTCATCGTGCGCGTCAACGACCGCGGCCCCTATCATGAAGGCCGCATCATCGACGTCTCGGAACGAGCCGCGCAAATGCTCGATTATGGCAAGGTCGGGACCGCAAAGGTGAAGGTCGAGTATGTCGGCCGGGCGCCGCTCGACGGCAATGACGACCAGTATCTGATGGCTTCTTACCATCCCGGCAACAGGCGGCCTGATCCGTCCGACGGCCTGCCGACCGGCGTGATGGTGGCCATGAACGGCCCATCGCCCAGCCTGTCGGTGAGCGATGCGCCGCCAGCAGCCGTGCCGTTCCCCGGCCAGTTGACCAATTCGGGGCAGGCTTTCGCCGCGC
Organism: Mesorhizobium sp. M1E.F.Ca.ET.041.01.1.1; assembly: GCF_003997355.1. NCBI lineage: Bacteria > Pseudomonadati > Pseudomonadota > Alphaproteobacteria > Hyphomicrobiales > Phyllobacteriaceae > Mesorhizobium > Mesorhizobium sp. M1E.F.Ca.ET.041.01.1.1. The sequence continues at coordinate 3,356 of NZ_RZSL01000584.1, forward strand.
AGCCTAGTCTGTCGGAGCAGTCGGCACCGTCGGAGCAACCGGCGATGTCGGCGCAGACGCCGGGCGCCAGCGATGTCGTGCTGCCGGATTTCGGGCCGATCGTGCCGGAGCGGCCGGAATTCCGGTTGCCTCAGAATTCACCCTTTGCCATGGCCTCGCTGTCCTACGCGGATGAGCGGGTCAAGCGTGCCGATGTCTTCGCCGCGATCGACGCCAGCGGCATGTCGCCGGCCGACATCCTGCAATCGTGGAAGAAATCGAACAGCCAGGAACAGGCGCCGGGCTCGGACTATGTC
>NZ_RZSL01000585.1:0-3647 GCF_003997355.1 Mesorhizobium sp. M1E.F.Ca.ET.041.01.1.1
CGGTGAAGCCGCGCAGCGATGGTTCTTGGGACGTCGCCTCGGATTTCTCGCAAAGCATGTCTTTCGAATTCAACGGACCGGAAGGTCCGCAAAGCATGCAACTCGCGGTCAAGGACGGCAAGGGCACCGCAGTCTACGATCCGAACCTCGCCGCCTTCACCAGCGGCGCCAGCTCGATGGCCGGCATGACCATGACATCGCGGGAAGCCAAGCAGCAGGCGGACGTCACCACCGGCGCCGGCACCGCGACCATCGCCGCCACCAAGTCGGCCAATGGCGGTGTCGACTTCACCGCGACGCAAAAAGTCTCGAGCTTCGTCGAGACGATCAAGGTCGACGATCCCGACAGCGGAATGAATTTTCCGTTGACGCTGAAAGCGCCGGAATTGTCGGTGGACGCGAAGGGCAAGGGCGTGCGGACGAAGCCGCTGCTCGACCTGCTTGCCTTTGCCGTGGCCAATGAGGACGAAGCCAAGCTCAAGGCCAACCAGGCGGAGCTCAAGACGCTTTTGCAGGCCGCGCTGCCCGTCTGGGAAAGGATCGACGGCAACTACGGCTTCAAGGATTTCGAGGTGGAGAGCCCTGTCGGCAAGTTCGGAGCGACGCAGTTCAGCGCCGCGTTCGGCATGGACGGCGTCTCCCAGAACGGCAAAGTCGACTACGCGATCAAGGCTTCCGGCCTGACGATCCCGCGGCAGACGCTGCCCGGCTGGAGCGTCGCTCTGCTCCCGACGGATGTCGAGCTGAACTTCGGCGGCGCCAATATCGATCTCGACACCATGGCGAAGAAAGCGATCGAAGCCTTTGATCTCAATAAGAATCCGCCGCTGTCGGATGAGTTCGGCGACGCTCTGGTCGCCGATTTCCTGGCCAAGACACCCAAGTTCGTCCTTGGCCACAGCACGGTGAAGAACGGCGATATCGAGGTCGCGATGGAAGGCGAGATGACGTTTCCGGGCAAGAAGCCGGATGCGACAATGATCGTCGATGTCGCGGGCTACGACAAGATCGTGCAGGTCCTGCAAGAGGGGGCCAAGAGCGACGAGCAACTGGCACAGGCGTTCCCCTTCGCGCTCGCCGTCAAAGGTTTTGGCAAGACGCTGCCCGATGGCCGGCTGGAATGGGTCATCAATGCCAAGGCCGACGGTTCTGTCACGGTCAATGGCGCCATGCTGAAGCCGGCCGATGCCGTTCAGGACGACGGCGCCGGCCAGGATGACGGCTCGGGCCAGGACGACGGCTCGGATCAAGAGGACGGCTCGGGCCAGGACGGCAATGGCGGCGCCGGAGCGAAGCTGCAGCCTTAGCGGCCTGGTATCGCCTTAGAGGCCGAGAGCGCCCGCGATCTTCGGGGCCGCGTCGCGCCAGCTCTCGACAGAGATGATGTCGTCCGGAGTCGGCGGCAGGAAGGCGCGCAGCGAATTGTCAGCCATCAGGTGAAAAAGGTGCGCGTCGGCGACTGAGTCGCGCGCCGACATCAGATTGGAAGGCTGGTCGTCGACAAAGCCGACGGGCCTGCCCTTGGCGCCGCGCAGCTTGGCGATGGCCGGCCCTTTCGCCATTTCCGTGGTCAGCAGCGGGTAGTTCAGGCCGAGTGCGTCGAGATGCGCCCTGCGCGCGGCGCGATGCCTGTGCGGCATGGCGGTCAGCAGGACGATCTCGGCGCGGTGCCCGAGCATCGCCAGCGCCTCCGAGGCGCCGTCGGTGATGCTTTGCCAATCGGCCTGCGCGTCGAAGAAATCGCCGAGAAGGGCCGTGACCTCGGCCTGCTCGATCAGCCGGCCGGATGCCGTCTCGGCGATGTTGCCGGTGAGGCGGAAGGAGGCGAGCGTCAACTGGAAGCCGCGCGTTTTCAGGAAATGCGGAAAGGGCCGGACGAATTCGAGCACGACGTCGTCGACGTCCAGCACCAGAAGCGGCCGGTCGTCGGCGGCAAGCTCCTCGATCTGACGCGCGGTCTCGGGATCGTCGCTCACGTCGAGCGCTCGTGATCGTCATTGCCGAGCGGCAGCGCGCGCAAAGCCTTGCCGACGGCGGCCGGCGGCGTGCCGGTCTCCTCGGCAAAGCGCAGAAGCGTCGGCTCATGGGCGAGGATGAACTGCAGCACGCCGGCGAGGAAGCCCGGCTCCTGCGCCGCCTTGCGGATCGAGTGCGCCTCGATACCGGTTATCGCCAGGAAGCGGGGCAGAAGCTCCGGGTCGCCGGCGACGAAGCCAAGCGCCCTGACAGCAAGGGTTTCCGCCTCCTCGCGCATTGACGCTGCGTTCGCCATCATTACCTTCTGCTGGTGTGGATGTGAGTCTTTCCTCCGCAGTAATGGCAAGCGTCGCTTGCGGCAAGTCTCAGCCGCTTCAGCCCTGCACCCGCGGATGGAATCCTGACGCTTTTCCAACGTCCGGTTTCCGTTTCGTCAATGATATTGGCGTAGAGTGAAAAAGGGTTGGGTGCGATCCGGAAGGGACGCATAACGACGGTCTTCGGCTCCGGAGGCAGTCGGGACGGGAAATTGATGGCTAAGAAGGTCATGATCGTCGAGGACAATGAGCTCAACATGAAGCTCTTTCGGGACCTCATCGAAGCCAGCGGTTACGAGACGGTTCGCACGCGCAACGGCCTGGAAGCACTGGACCTGGCGCGCCAGCACCGGCCGGACCTGATCCTGATGGACATCCAACTGCCCGAGGTTTCAGGCCTGGAAGTGACCAAATGGCTGAAGGAAGACGACGAATTGCATTCGATCCCGGTCATCGCCGTCACCGCCTTCGCGATGAAGGGCGATGAGGAGCGCATCCGCCAGGGCGGTTGCGAGGCCTATATTTCCAAGCCGATCTCGGTGCCGCGCTTCATCGAGACGATCAAATCCTATCTGGGCGATGCCTGATGCCGAGCCGGAGCCTCTGAGATGACCGCGCGGATCCTCGTCGTCGATGACATCCCCGCCAATGTGCGGCTGCTGGAGGTCCGGCTGCTCGCCGAATATTTCGAGGTGCTGACGGCCGGCAACGGCCCCGACGCGATCGAGACCTGCGAGAACGGCAAGGTCGACGTGGTGCTGCTCGACGTGATGATGCCGGGCATGGACGGGTTCGAGGTCTGCAAACGGCTGAAGAGCGATCCGGCGACCTCGCATATTCCGGTCGTCATGATCACCGCGCTCGACCAGGTGTCGGACCGGGTGCGCGGCCTCGAGGCCGGCGCCGACGATTTCCTCACCAAGCCGGTCAATGATCTGCAGCTGATGACCCGGGTGAAGAGCCTGGTCCGGCTGAAGTCGCTGACCGACGAGTTGCGGCTGCGCGCCTCGACCACGCGCAATATCGGCATCGAGGAGCTTTTGAGCCGCAACTTCGCGACCGAAGACACCAAGCCCAAGGTGCTTCTGATCGACGAGCGCAAGTCGTCGATCGAGCGCATTCAGAAGATGCTGCGCGGCAGCGCCGAACTCGACGTCGCTACCGATCCGAATGCCGGCTTCTTCCAGGCCGCCGAGGCATCCTATGAATGCGTGCTGATCTCGACGGCCTTCGCCGATTTCGATGCGCTCAGGCTCTGCTCGCAACTGCGCTCGCTCGACCGCACCCGCTTCCTGCCGATCATGCTCCTGGCCGATGAGGGCGAGGAGAGACGCATCATCCGCGGCCTCGAAC
>NZ_RZSL01000586.1:0-3645 GCF_003997355.1 Mesorhizobium sp. M1E.F.Ca.ET.041.01.1.1
GCCGGTGTTCGATCTCGATTCAATGTCGCTGCTCGAAACCATCCGCATCATGCGCGACAATGGCAGGTTCCTGTCCGGCCGCAAGCTGACGACACCGCCGCAGGTCTTCCTCGGTGCCGCGGTCAACCCCTTCGCGCCGCCTTACGATTTCCGCCCGATCCATCTCGGCAAGAAGATCGCCGCGGGCGCGCAGTTCGTGCAGACGCAATATTGCTTCGACGTGCCGATGTTCAAAGCCTTCATGCAGAGCGCGCGGGACTTGGGGCATACGGAAAAGGTCTTCATCCTGTGCGGCGTCGGGCCGCTCGCTTCCGCCAAGACGGCGAAATGGATCCGCTCCAATGTGCCGGGCATCCATATCCCCGACGCGGTGATCAAGCGGCTCGAAGGCGCGCAGGACCAGAAGAAGGAAGGGAAGCAGCTCTGCATCGACATCATCAACGAGGTGAAGGAAATTCCGGGCGTCGCCGGCGTCCATGTGATGGCCTACCGCCAGGAAGAGTATGTCGCCGAGATCGTCGATGAATCGGGCGTGCTGAAGGGCCGCCAGCCCTGGAAGCGCGAAATCCGCCGCGACGACCAGCTGGTTGCCGAGCGGCTCGACCACATATTGCACGACGAGATTACCGAAACCCAGGTGGATATGGTGAAGACCGCGCATTGACGGCGCGGCCGACACACATACGCTTGAACGAAATCAGATAACGATATAAAGAACTCTTTATATCCCGACGGAGAGATCGCATGACCCGCACCATCGTCGCCTCAGCCACCCGAGAAATCGTCATCGGCTTCGACCAGCCCTTCTGCGTGATCGGTGAGCGCATCAACCCGACCGGCCGCAAGAAGCTCGCCGCCGAAATGGTGGCCGGCAACTTCGAGACCGTCATCAAGGACGCGCTGGAGCAGGCCGCCTGCGGCGCCACCATGCTCGACGTCAATGCCGGCGTCACCTCGGTCAATCCGAATGAGACGGAGCCGGGCCTCTTGGTTCAGACACTGGAGATCGTCCAGGGACTGGTCGATCTGCCGCTGTCAATCGACAGTTCCGTCACCGCGGCGATCGAGGCTGGACTGAAGGTCGCCAAGGGCCGTCCGCTGGTCAACTCAGTAACCGGCGAGGAAGAAAAGCTCGAGGCGATCCTGCCGCTGGTCAAGAAGTACAACGTCCCGGTCGTCGCCATCTCCAACGACGAGACCGGCATCTCGATGGATCCTGACGTCCGTTTCGCCGTCGCCAAGAAGATCGTCGAGCGCTGCGCCGACCACGGCATCCCCTCTCATGACGTTGTCGTCGACCCGCTGGTGATGCCGATCGGCGCGCTGGGCGATGCCGGCCGTCAGGTGTTCGCGCTGCTTCGCCGCCTGCGCGAGGAGCTCAAGGTCAACACCACCTGCGGCCTCTCCAACATCTCCTTCGGCCTGCCGCACCGCCACGGCATCAACGCCGCCTTCATCCCGATGGTGATCGGCGCCGGCATGACCAGCGCCATCATGAACCCGGTCCGTCCGCAGGAAATGGAAGCCGTGCGCGGCGCCAACGTGCTGAACGGCACGGATGAGAACTGCACCAACTGGATCAGGACCTACAAGGACTACAAGCCTGCCGAAGGCGGCCATGCGGTTGCCGCTCCAGTGGCGGTCACCGCCCCTGGCGATGGCGCTGCCGCAGGCGGTCGTCGCCGCGGCGGCCGTGAAGCCCGCATGGCGAGGGCATAAGGTAGAGATTGTGACTTTTTCGACAGAGGGAGGTATTCGCATATGAACCCTCCCCCGAACATAACCGATCCGCTCGTGCTGTTCATGCCGTCAGGCAAGCGCGGGCGGTTCCCGGTCGGCACGCCGGTGTTGGATGCCGCGCGCCAGCTCGGCGTTTATGTCGAGAGCGTGTGCGGCGGTCGCGCAACCTGCGGGCGCTGCCAGATCGAGGTGCAGGAAGGCAGTTTCGCCAAGCACAAGATCGTCTCGTCCAACGAACACATCTCGCCCAAGGGCGCCAAGGAGGAGCGCTACGAGCGCGTGCGCGGCCTGCCCGAGCACCGCCGCCTTTCCTGCTCGGCGCAGATCCTCGGCGACCTCGTCATCGACGTGCCGCAGGACACGGTCATCAACGCCCAGACCATCCGCAAGGACGCCGACACCAGGGTCATCGCCCGCGATACGGCGATCCGCATGTGCTATGTCGAGATCGAAGAGCCCGACATGCACAAGCCGCTCGGCGATCTCGACCGGCTCAAGATCGCCTTGATGAAGGACTGGGGCCTCAAGAACCTCGAATTCGATTTCTATCTCCTGCCGCAGGTGCAGGGCATCCTGCGCAAGGGCAACTGGACCGCCACCGCCGCCATCCACAAGGATGCCGACAGCGACATCGCGCGCGTCATCGCGCTCTGGCCCGGCCTGAAGAACGAGGCCTACGGCCTCGCCTGCGATATCGGCTCGACCACCATTGCCATGCATCTGGTGTCGCTGCTGTCGGGCCGTGTTGCGGCCTCTTCCGGCACATCCAATCCGCAGATCCGCTTCGGCGAGGATCTGATGAGCCGCGTCTCCTATGTGATGATGAATCCGGACGGCCGCGAAGGCATGACGGTCGCGGTGCGCGAGGCCATTTCAGGCCTCGTCGACAAGGTCTGCGCGGAAGGCAATGTCCACCGCAACGACATCCTCGACGCGGTGTTCGTCGGCAACCCGATCATGCACCATCTGTTCCTCGGCATCGATCCGACCGAGCTCGGCGGCGCGCCTTTCGCGCTCGCCGTTTCCGGCGCCGTGCGCATCAAGGCCTCCGACCTCGGCCTGAAGCTGAACCAGGGCGCGCGCCTCTACATGCTGCCCTGCATCGCCGGCCATGTCGGCGCCGACGCCGCCGCGGTCACGCTGTCGGAAGGCCCGCACCGCCAGGACGAGATGATGCTGATCGTCGACGTCGGCACCAATGCCGAGATCGTGCTCGGCAACAGGACGCGCGTGGTCGCGGCCTCTTCCCCGACCGGCCCGGCCTTCGAGGGCGCGGAGATCTCCGGCGGCCAGCGCGCCGCGCCAGGCGCCATCGAGCGCGTCCGCATCGATCCCGACACGCTTGAGCCCCGCTACCGCGTTATCGGCTCGGAACTGTGGTCCGATCAGCCGGGCTTTGCCGAAAGCGTGCAGGCGACCGGCGTCACCGGCATTTGCGGCTCCGGCATCATCGAAGTGATCGCCGAGATGTATCTGACGGGCATCATTTCGGAAGACGGCGTCGTCGACGGCTCGCTCGCGGCGCGCTCACCGCGCATCGTCCCCAACGGGCGCACCTTCTCCTACGTGCTGAAGGATGGCGAGCCGAAGATCACCATCACCCAGAACGACGTGCGCGCCATCCAGCTTGCCAAGGCAGCCCTTTATGCCGGCACCAAGCTGTTGATGGAAAAGCAGCACACCGACCATGTCGACCGCATCCATTTCGCCGGCGCCTTCGGCTCCTTCATCGACCCGAAATACGCCATGGTGCTGGGCCTGATCCCCGACTGCGACCTCGACAAGGTGTCGGCCGTCGGCAACGCCGCCGGCGCCGGCGCGCGCATGGCGCTGCTCAACCGGGGCTACCGCCGCGAGATCGAGGAAACCGTGAGCAGGATCGAGAAGATCGAGACGGCGCTGGAG
>NZ_RZSL01000587.1:0-3609 GCF_003997355.1 Mesorhizobium sp. M1E.F.Ca.ET.041.01.1.1
CATGTACTCTGCCTGCACGCCGCCTCTCGCCGTGAGGTGATGCGCCAGCGTCACCTTGCCGACCGCGGGCAGGCGGTTGGCGATGATCCTGTCCAGCCATGCAGCCGCGCCTCGTCCGGACACCTCGAACTTGGTCATCGGCGTCATTTCGACCAGGCCGACGGCGTTGCGCACCGCCAGGACTTCCTCGCCGACGAACACGCCCTTGGGCGTCCAGCGCCAGCTATACTGGTCCTTGGCCTCGACGCCCTTCGGCGCGAACCAGTTGGGCATCTCCCAGCCGTTGAGCATGCCCCACACCGCGCCGAGCTCGGTCAGCCGGTCATAGGAGGGCGCGGTCTTCTGCGGACGGGCGGCGGGCATGTCCTGCCCAGGATATTTCTGCTCGGCATGGGTGCCCCAGGCTTCGCGCACCTTTTCGCGCGTCCAGGCCTTGTTGGCGTAGTCGCCGAAGCGGCGCGGATCGAGGTCGGAAGTGTCCAGGCTGTTGCCGCCCTCGACGATCCGCTCCGACAGATAGTAGCCGATCGTGCCGCCCCACAGGATGCCGCCCGGCACGCCCTCGGCCAGCCAGACATTGGGCAGGCCCCAGGCCGGTCCCATCAGCGGAAGCTCGTCCGCCGTCATCTGGAAGGGGCCGCGCACATTGGCCTTGATGCCCACGCTTCCCAGCGCCGGGACGAGCTGCAGCGCCTGCTCCCAGTTCCACGACACTGCCTCGAAATCCTCCTCGACGAGATCGGCGCCGAACCAGGAAGGGACGCCGTCCTCGGCGAAGAGCTTCAGGTTTGCGGTCCGCTCGTAAGGGCCGAACAGCAGGCCGTCGCCTTCCTCGCGCAGATAACCCTCGAACCCTTCGTCGCGCAGGATCGGCATTTCGGGCCGACCCTGGCGCTTGCGCTCCACGATCTCCGGCACGGCCTCGGTGATCCAGTACTGGTGCAGGATCGGAATCGCCGGGATTTCGAGGCCGAGCAGCGCGCCGGTTTGGCGCGCGTAATTGCCGGTCGCGCAGATCAGGTGCTCGCAAGTGATGTCGCCCTTGTTCGTCTGCACGAGCCACTCGCCACTGGGCGTCCGCTTGAAGCCAGTGACCTCGGTGTTCAAGTAGACCTTAGCACCCAGATCCCGCGCGCCTTTGGCCATGGCATGCGTCACATCGGCCGGCGCGATATGGCCGTCGTCCGGGTGGTAGAGCGCGCCCAGCATATGGTCGTTGTCAAGAAGCGGGCAAAGTTCCCTGACCTCGGCCGGCGTCAGCAACTCAGCTCGCATGCCCTGGACTTCGGCCACGCTCATATAGCTCTTGAATTCGTCGAGCCGGTCCCTGGAATTGGCGATGCGCAACTGGCCGCATTTGTGCCATCCGACCGGCTGCCCCGTCTCGGCCTCCAGCCCTTCATAGATCTCGATGGTCTTCCTGATCATCCGGCCGACATTGATGTTGCGGGCGTAGGTTGGGATCAGGCCCGCCGCATGCCAGGTCGAGCCGGCCGTCAGCTGGGTGCGCTCCAGCAGCGCGACGTCGGTCCAGCCGCGCTTGGCCAGGCCATAGAGAATACCCGCGCCGACGCACCCGCCGCCAACGACCACCACCCGCGCATGTGTTTGCATCAGACCACCAATTTTCGAGCGTCCGGAGAAAGACCGCTGTCGAAGCTACAGGCGCGAAAAGGCCATGTAACGACTTCAAATATTTGGGGTCATGATAAATATGGCTTATGCATCAGTTCGCCCGGCAGTTTTCCCGACTTGGTGGGACCTCAGGCAGTCGGCTTAGCCACCGGCAGCTTTCTCTTTGACCGCTTGTGCCTGGCTTGCCAGTGCGACGGCGAGCACGATTGTGTCACCTGCGCTGATGTTCCTGGTCATGTGGCCAGCCCCCGTGGTGTCCTCGATGAGAAGCACGCTTCCGGGGGGGAATTTCCTCGTTTCGCCACTGGTGGCGGTAATCTGATACTCCCCTAGCACTGTTACGAAGGCCATACGACGCGGGGCTGTGTGAGGGACGTCGCCTTTCCAGGTCGGCACCGCACCCATCCAGAAAGCCTCCGAGGCGGGCGACAGCTTCGCGGCGTAAAGCGGTTCGGCCGGTGGCGCGGCAAAGCCAAGCTCGAGCTCTGTCTCCACATCAACGAAGCGTGATCCTCCGTCTGAATCTGCAAAGATTCTTGAGTAGCGCATGCGCATGATAGCGGTTCCTCACATGTCGATCTGCGGCGTCTGCCTCGCGCCGGTTCAGGCGTTCCCGCCCTGACCTTGGATGGCCGCAACCGGCAGTGTGGTTCGGTTGGCGATTTAGTCAAGAAGTCGCTAATATATAGCTCGAAGGCGTGCCGGATTTGCAACAGGGGTGGTAGAGGTTCGCAACGACTGCCGTTTCACTGCGCTTGCCCGTCCTGCGCGGTCTCGTCCTTGAAGTCGACCTTCGTACCCGGCTTGACCATGGCAGCGAGGTCTTCGGCGTCCCAGTTGGTCAGCCGGATGCAGCCATGCGAGAAGGTCGTGCCGATCTTGCCGGGCTCGGGCGCGCCGTGGATGCCGTAGCTTTCGATGGAGAGATCGATCCACACCGAGCCCACCGGATTGTTCGGCCCCTTGGCGATGGTGAAGGGCCGCTTGCTCCTGACCCCTTTGAAGGCGAATTTCGGATTGTAGCGATAGGTCGGGTTGTGCACCACGCGCCGGACCTCCGCCGTGCCGCTCGGCGCCGGCTTTTCCTCGCTGCCGATCGAGGCGGGGTAGACCGCGAGCGGCCTGCCCGACGGATCGAGCACCCGCACTTGGCGAGACGCCTTGTCGACCTCGACGCTCGCGACGGCCGCTGGAGGATCGCCGCGGCCGACATCGGGCACGACCAGGGTCGTGTCGGCTTTCCTGAAACCGTTGCCGGGATTGAGCATCCGCAGCACTTGTTCGCTGACATGGAAGCGCTCCGCCAGTCTTTCCCGCGCGTTGCGGTAGCCGAGCCGCCTGAGGTGCGCCATCCTCTCCATGCGGGTGGGGATACGCTTGGTGAAAGGCCCGCGCACGTCCTTGGCCGTGACCTCGTAGTTGATCAGCACCGGGCCGGCGAACGTCGCCGCGAGCTTGTCCCAGGTCTCGCGCGTGAGCTTGCCGTCCGAGGGCAATCCGCTCGCCGCCTGGAAGGCCGCGACGGCCTTGGCAAAATTGTCCGAAAGGCGGCCGTCGATCAGGCCGGGGGAGAAGCGGGCGCGATCCAGAAGGATCTGCGCCTTGAGCAGCATCGGATCGACGCCCTTCGGTTCGCCTTCGCTGAATTGCGCTTGGTTGACAGCGTCGAGGTCCAGCTTTGTTGCCTGCGTCCCGCCGCATGCAAACGCGAGCGCCACCGCGACGACAAGAAGGAGCCTGATCATCGTGCTGCTCCTCGACAGGAACCTGTCTTTATGACGCGGCACGGCCGATCTGGTTCCTGTCGCGGAAGCGCGTGAAGATCATCCCGGATGTGCAATTTTGGCCATAGGCGTTTGAATTTAAAGCTGGAACCAGTTCCCAAGAACGCGAACTGCTGGCATAATTGTCCCAGGGCCTATGCATTTTCTGATTCCATGGCCCCCCGTCCTGGTAACCGGCGGCCCCCAACGC
>NZ_RZSL01000588.1:0-3588 GCF_003997355.1 Mesorhizobium sp. M1E.F.Ca.ET.041.01.1.1
CCTGTAGAGCGCAGGCAGCGCGAAGCCGTCGCGGACCACGGCGAAGGTCCGGACCACGTCGGCCGCGGTGCGGCCCGTGGCTTCCTGCAGCCGGTTGACGAAGGAAGGCCCGCCGCGGTTGACGAGGTCGTTGGCGACGACGCGCGCGATGATCTCGCGCCGCAGCCGGTGGTCGCGGATTTCGCCGGCGAATTTCTTTGCCATGCGCTCCGGGAAATAGCCCATCAGGTCGCGGTCGAAATGCGGATCGTCCGGCACGTCGCTGGCGACGATGTCGGAGAACAGCACGATCTTGGCATAGGCAAGCAGCACGCCGAGCTCGGCCCTGGTCAGCGGCTCCCCGCGCGCCTCGCGCTCGGCAAGGGCTGCGGGCGAAGGCAGCGTCTCGACCGCTCGGTCGAGCAGGCCGCGCGCTTCCAGTGCCGTCATGAAGCGGGCCTGGTGCGCGATGTCGGCCAGCCCGCGCTTGCGCGCCATCGAGAGCGCCAGCGTCTGCTGGTAGTTGTTGGAGAGCACCAGCCCGCTCACCTCGTCGGTCATCTCGGCGAGCAGCTTGTTGCGCGCGGGCCGGGCCAGCGAGCCTTTGCGCATGGCGGATGCCAGCGCGATCTTGATGTTGACCTCGACGTCCGAGCAATTGACGCCGCCCGAATTGTCGATGGCGTCGGAGTTGCAGCGGCCGCCATTCATGCCGAACTCGATGCGCGCCCGCTGCGTGACGCCGAGATTGGCGCCCTCGCCGATGACCTTGGCGCGCACGTCGAGCGCGGTGACGCGGATGGCGTCGTTGGCGCGGTCGCCGACATCCTGGTTGGTTTCGCCGGAGGCCCTGACATAAGTGCCGATGCCGCCGAACCACAAAAGGTCGACCGGCGCCTTGAGGATGGTGTTGATGATCTCCACCGGCGTCGCGGTGGTCTTGCCAAGGCCGATCGCGGCGGCCGCCGCCGGCGGCAGCGTGATCGACTTCTGGCTGCGCGAGACGATGACGCCGCCTTCCGACAGTTTCGACTTGTCGTAGTCCTGCCAGGACGAGCGCGGCAGCGCGAACATGCGCTGGCGCTCGGCAAGCGAAGCCGCGACATCCGGATCGGGATCGATGAAGATGTCGCGATGATCGAAGGCGGCGATCAGCCTGGTCTGCGGCGACAACAGCATGCCGTTGCCGAACACGTCGCCCGACATGTCGCCGACGCCGACCACGGTGAAGGGCGAGGCCTGAATGTCGCGGTTCATCTCGCGGAAATGCCGCTTGACCGCTTCCCACGCGCCCTTGGCGGTGATGCCCATCTTCTTGTGGTCGTAGCCGGCCGAGCCGCCGCTGGCGAAGGCATCGTCCAGCCAGAAGCCGTGCTTCTCGGAGATGGCGTTGGCGGTGTCGGAGAAGGTCGCCGTGCCCTTGTCGGCGGCGACGACGAAATAGGGATCGTCAGGATCGCGACGCACCACGCCGGCCGGCGGGATGACGCCGTCGACGCCAATATTGTCGGTGATCGAAAGCAGGCTGGAGACGAAGTTCTTGTAGGCCGAGGTGCCGGCCTCGAAGATTGCGTCGCGCCCGGCGCTCATCGGCAGCTTCTTCGGATAGAAGCCGCCCTTGGCGCCGACCGGCACGATGACCGCGTTCTTGACCTGCTGCGCCTTGACCAGGCCGAGCACCTCGGTGCGGTAGTCCTGGGCGCGATCCGACCAGCGCAGGCCGCCGCGCGCCACCGGGCCGAAGCGCAGATGCACGCCCTCGACCTCGGAGCCATAGACGAAGATCTCGCGCCATGGCCGCGGAGCCGGCAGGCCATCGACCGCCTGCGAGTCGAGCTTGATCGCCAGCGACTGCCCCTTCTCCTTCGTATCGGCTACGAAATGATTGGTGCGCAGCGAGGCTTCGATCAGGTTGAGGTAGCGGCGGATAATGGTGTCGTCATCGATGTTGGGCACCTCTTCCAGCGCGTCCTTGATCTTGGCCTTGAGATGCTTTGCGGCGACCACGCCTTCGGTTTCAGCCGTCGGCCCGAGGCGTGCGACAAACAGCTGATGCAGGCCGCGCGCGATCTCCGGATAGCGGTTGAGCGCGGCGGCGATGAAATCCTGGCTCTGCGGAATGCCTGCCTGCTGCAGGTAACGGCCATAGGCGCGCAGGATGGCGATCTCGCTCGACCACAGCCCGGCGGTCTGGGCAAGCCCGTTATAGCCGTCATTGTCGACATCGCCGCGCCAGACCGCCAGGAAGGCATCCTCGAACAGCGCGCCGCCGTCGGACAGATCGATTGCCTTGCCGTAGCTGTTCTCCAATTCCATGTCGTGGATGAAGACCCTGCTGGAGCCTTCGTCGGCGATCTCGAAGGTGCGCTCGCTGATGACGCGGAAGCCGATGTTTTCCAGCACCGGAACGCGACGCGACAGCGCCACCGGACTGCCGTAATGGTAGATCTTCAGCGCCGCCTGGTGCGGCTTCCGGTCGGCGCGGCGGTAATAGTCGATGGCGATCGGATGGTCGGGGCCGATTGCGGCGATGCGTCCGGCATCGGCCAGCGCCACCGAAGCCGAAAAGGTATCGCGGTAGCTTTCCGGGAACCGCGCTGCGATGCCCTTCAGCATCGGATCGCTGCCGGCCGCCTCCGCCGCCTCGGAAAGCGCGTCTTCCCAGGTTCGCACGATGTCGCGGATAGCCGCCTCGACGGCGGCCTGATCGATCTTCGGGGTCTTGCCGCCGGAACGGCCGATGATGAAATGCACGCGCGCCAGCCCGCCCTCGGGGAAGGCCGGGTAGTAGGCCGACAGCCGGCCCTCGAACACGGTCTTGAGATAGGTGCCGATCTTCTCGCGCACGACGCTGTCGTAGCGGTCGCGCGGCACGAACACGAGGACGGACACGAAGCGGTCGAACTGGTCGAGACGGATCAGCGCCCGCACGCGCGGACGTTCGATCAGCCCGAGAATGGCGCTGGCGTGCTTCCTCAAGATGGGCACCGGGACCTGGAAGAGCTCATCGCGCGGATAGCTCTCCAGCACGTTGATCAGCGCCTTGCCGGAATGGTCGCTCGGATTGAAGCCGGACTTGGCGATGATCGTTTCGGCCTTCGAGCGCAGATAGGGGATCTTCATCACCGAGCGGGTATAGGCGGTCGAGGTGAACATGCCGACGATGCGCAGTTCACCGGCAAGCGCGCCCTTGGCCGTATAGGTCTTGATGCCGATGTAATCGAGGTAGATGCGGCGATGCACGGAGGACTTGGCATTCGCCTTGGTGACGATCAGCGGTTCAGGCCCGTGCAGGAAGGCACGGATTTCCGGCGTCGTCGTCACCGCCTCGGTGCCGCGCCGCAACACCAGCACATCGGGGTCGGACAGGATGCCGAGACCTGGCTTGTCGGCGCGCTCAAGCGTGCCGCTCTCTTCACCACCGACATATTTGAACTCACGCATGCCGAGAAAGGTGAAATTGTTGTCGCGCAGCCATTCGAGGAAGGCGATCGCTTCGGCGACGCTGTTCTTGTCGAGCGGCACGGCCGAATAGCGGAATTCGGAAATGGCCTGGTCGAGGCGGGCGAGCATCCGTTTCCAGTCGGTGACGGCGGCGCGGACCTGGTT
>NZ_RZSL01000589.1:0-3586 GCF_003997355.1 Mesorhizobium sp. M1E.F.Ca.ET.041.01.1.1
CAGTGTCACCAACTACGGCCGCCAAAGCCGCCACGGTCGCCCCGTCTTCAGACGGCGGACAGTCACTCGACCTGCCGCCCGCCCTGCAGCCTTCCGAAGACATCGCTATTCCACCAGCGGTCTATCCAATCGAAGCGCTGCCGGGCGTCCCGGATAACGTCGTTCGGGCCTGCCATGACGCAATCGAGCAGGCCGCCGCCCAGTTTGGCGCAACCAGTGTGCGCGTCAGCAGCGCAGGTCCCCTAAATCGGTTGGGCCCAGATACGATCTCGGCCCCCGTTCAGGTCAGCATCGACTATGCACATCAAGGCAGTGGGGAGACGCGTCAGGCGCAAGTCGGGTGCGAATTGAACGCGAAAGGCAGCGTGATCGGGCTGACATAGCGCACAGCACGGAACGCCTCGCCGACGCTCTCAAGGATCAGAGCCTTCAACGCGAGCTTCCCAGTCATTTGGGCTCAATCCAACGTCGAGTGTGTTGGCCGGAGGGAAAAGGGAAGCGCGATAGAACGCACGCGGATCACGCGCGACGACTTTCGAACCTTGCTGCGCGCAGTCTTCTGACTGACGGCCTTCATCTCGCCTGTGCCGGCCGATGCGCGGCCAGAGTGCGGCTTCAGTGGCGGCTCAATCTGCGCGCTGCGGCGCTCAGCCCTGAGCTTGTCATTGTCGGCGCGCGCGGCGGCCAGGTCGCGGGCCAGAGCAACAGTGGCTTCACGTTGCTTGTCCAGAGCCTCCTTCAGCCCGGAGACCTGTCCCATAAGTGCTCGGGCTGCGTCGCGCTCGAGGCGAGCTTTGTTAAGGTCCTCTTGGGTCGAGGCTGCTGAAGCGCGCTCCCGGTCCAAAGCCTGCGCCGTCTCGGCTGCGGCCTGCTCCGCACGCTCTCTCGCTGAGATAGCCTTGGCTCGCTCCTGTTCGGCCGCGTCGCGCTCAAGGCGAACTTTGTTGAGGTCCTCACGGGCGGCGACTGCTGAAGCGTGTTCCCGTGCCAGCGCCTGCGCCGTCTCGCTTGCGGTCTGCTCGACCCGTTCTCGCGCTGTGGCTGCGCCGGTCCGTTCCCGCTCGGCCGTATCCGCGATCGCAGCCTTGGACAGCTCCATTTCGGCGATGTCGCCACGAAGATCTTTCGACTTGCGACGCTCCTCCTCAAGCATGCCGCTCGCTTGCGCCAGCGAATCCTCGGCTTTGCCGCGATCCTCGGCAGCTTTGGCCCCAAGCTGTTCAATTTGCGCCCGCGCTTGCGACAGGTCGCGCATCATCCGTTCGGTTCGCTGGCGTTCAAGGCGGGCAGCGGGCATCTGTACAACGACATGGTTCAGGGTTTCGCCGAGCAGCGCGCGGGCGTCTTGCGTAATCCACCGCAATGCGTCGAGTGTGCGGGCTGCCGCGAGCTCGTTGCGCAAACGCTTCTCGCTGGCGTCGCCGGCGGCTGCCATGCTTGTCTTCAGCGCGTCAATCTGCTTGCGCGACTCCAGGAGCGCACTCTGCAGAGAGGCACTCCTGGCGCGCTCCTCTTCCATCGCCCGATGCTCCTGACCGGCCAATTCCCTTGCAGCGGCCGCCTGAGCAAGAGCTGCCTCGACCTGTGGCTTGGCGGCCGTCAGATCCAGGCTAGGCAACTCGACACTCGTGGGCCCGCGGGTTGATCCACTGATATCCAATGCAGCACTCGCCGGAGGCTCGACGGGACGTGAAAGATCGGGGTGGCTATCAGCCTGCGAAACAGCGGGGGCGCTTTCGACAGAGCTTTGTCTCGTCACTGCATAACCAAGCGGCACGGCCAGACAGATTGCGGCGACGCCCAAGCGTAACGCGAGACTCGTCGGGCTGTGAACGCGGGGAGGCGAGGCAATGGCGATGCCGGTCGCCGGAGCAAAAGCATTGGGCAGGGCCCCGGATGAGCTTTCGCCAGCCTCGGATGTTGTTTCGAAATACTCGTTTCGCACCCCGGATTGACGATCGTTGAGATCCTGAGGTCGGACATCCGGGACCGGGGTCGAGGGCACGGCAGCCTGAGAAGATGCAGGCGCGGCTGCAAGGTCGACCGGGCGGTCCCAAGCCCAGGAAGCCTCTTCGAGCGGAACAACCCTGCTTTCGCTCAGGTAGGGATCTGGTTTCAGATGATGCCGTTGCACCGCAACAAGGATGCGCCGGAGCACAAGACAGACGCCTATCAAGGCAAAGATCGTCAACCCCCCTAGGAGAGCGAGATCAGTGTTGTCTGCGTAAATTCCGGCAAGATGGTCTGGCATCGCCGTGCCTTGCGGTCTTCGGTGTAATCTTAAGCTCGAGAGGCGGTGTGTGGGTCCTCGCGTTGGTGCTGGCTAAAAGCCTCTGCCTGCCCTCGAAGCCGTCACTGCTTCAGGGCCCTCCAGTGCCGTGCGAATTTGTCGTTGCATGGCGGGGCGCCGGTTGCGCGAACAGGCATGCCGGCGCAGATGATTTTCGCCTGAAACGAAACCTGAAGATGCCGTGGCCGCTGGTTGTCGGCCGCCGAGAGCGCGCCGAACTCCGAAAAGCCGGCTCGCACCGCTCCATCCTCAACGTCCCGAGAGTTCTCCCACGGTGCGCGCCATGCCGCCATTTCGGAGTGTGCACGGTCCATCGTCAGCCCTAAGCTAGGTCACAGACGTCCGTGGTCAACCATACCGGTAGCCGTGCGAGGCCCGTCTCTCGAAAGGGAGTCGGGCTTTTTCGTGTACTCGCGCAGACTTTTTTCGGCGGGTGCGTCCTATGGTGTGATTCGGCGGTACGGTAACTGACTTCGCAGCCGTCAGAACGGGAGCCCCAGATGCATGCGCACGCCTCAGAGTTGCCCCTACATGGTGGACTAGTAGAAATCGCGACCCAGACTGCTGAGCGTCACCGACACGTCAGTTTTGTCAGTGAGCGATTGCGCAAGTACCACCCGGTCGCAGACGGCTTAGCCATGTGTCCGATCTGTCACATTTTAGGGAACAAGCCATCGACACTCGAGGCCCTTGAGGACAAATCCGATGACGCGAACCGATATGGCTGCAGACAGTGCGGCGGGCGATTCCAGTTGGGGCGGTAACGGCCTAATCGGCGGAGTTCTTCACGAGCGTCAAGGGAGAGAAAGCGGGGAAGGTTCCCGACTATCGCGAAAAACGTAATGAAATCAATGGCAATTGGCTCCCCGGGCCGGATTCGAACCAGCGACCAACCGGTTAACAGCCGGTTGCTCTACCACTGAGCTACCGGGGAACGGAGGCTCTGACGTGAGTGGCGCAGCCTATAGCAAACACCTTTCGGCTTTGCAAAGCAGCAATTCGCAATTTTTCTCCAGTTTTTTGTGCGGCCATTTGTGGCATCGTTTCGGCATGCCCACATATGAGCGGCTTCACACTGGCACGGAACAAAGCGGTCGGGTTGTCGCTTTGGTAGCGATGGCTTCGGTTGCGCGGGATGGGATCTGGTTTGAATGACGGCAACTGACGACGATAACGCCCCGGCGCGGAAGATCACGATCTTCGGCCGCGAATTCACCATGCCGCGCTCGCGAGGGTCGCGGATCGCGATCGGCGTGCTGCTCGTCGCCGGCGGCATCCTCGGCTTCCTGCCCGTTC
>NZ_RZSL01000058.1:0-18313 GCF_003997355.1 Mesorhizobium sp. M1E.F.Ca.ET.041.01.1.1
GCGGCGTATGGCTCGAAAATCAACGGCACCATGTGGCGGTCGTAATTTTCCGGAATCGAGCCGGCGAACACCTTGTCCGTTTCCAACATTGCGATCATCGCCGTTCGTTTGATGCTTCGCATGACTAGCACATAAATGTTTGTTTCGGCTCGTTTTCGATCGGGAGGCGCCCAACGGCATATGCGGCTATGTCGGCTGCTGCCGACGTCGAGGTTATGGAACATTCGGGGGCAAGCTGAGTTCGGTATGTGTCCGGCTTTTTGCCGCCAAGCCAGTGATCCATTGTCTGTGGCCTGAGGGCGGCGCTCGCCACGCCTCCAGGAGGCATTCCGATGGCTCAGCATATGATCCCCCACAATCCGCACAGCACGGCAAGCATTGCCGGCCATCCTGTCCACGCGATGCTGATTCCGTTCCCGATCGCCTTCTTCGTCGCGACCTTCGTTTGCGACCTCGTCTTCTGGTGGACCGGCAATCCGGGCTGGGTCACCGCTTCGCTCTGGCTTCTCGGGGCCGGCCTGATCATGGCCGCGCTGGCGGCTCTTGCCGGCCTGACCGATGTCCTCGGCGATACCCAGATCCGCAATCTTCAGGACGTTTGGCTTCACGCCGGCGGCAACGTCATTGTCGTCCTGATCGAGCTCTACAACTGGTATTCGCGCTTCGCGCACGGCGAGGCGGCGGTGATGCCGGTAGGCCTGGTCCTGTCGCTGGTCGTCGTCCTCATCCTTCTATTCACCGGCTGGAAGGGTTGGGGAATGGTCTATCGGCACCATGTCGGCGTCGCCGATGGACCGGACGAAATGCGCTGAACTCCGCAACGCATGGTTTTCTCGCTTCAAGTCACCTCCGCCCTCCGGCTGGGGTGACTTTTCTTGGGGTGATTTGGTGCCGCAATATCTTCCGTCGGCTTTGCCGGCTGGTCCACCACATCATTGGCAGGCTTGTTCCAGTGCCACGCCGCCCGGTCGCATTTCGACCTTAATCGCTCTATACGCGGCCAGGATTGCTGCGGTTCCGATCTTCACGGTTTCTTGACAGAGGCCGGAAAAACGGGCAGCAAAGCGGGTGAGGAAGAGCATTTTTACCGCGGCGAAGACCATGGAAGGCTCTTTTTTCGTATGGACCGTCGCCACAATGGCGATTGGTGGAGGGATTGGTTAACCATCTTTGTCCATCTTTTGAATCAATCGGCAACAGACGCGTGAAGGTGCAGGGGGCACCAGGCGAACTGTGATCGTGACGGATGCCAGGTCCGCGAACCGGCATGCCGATTGAGAGTGGTCGTATGGCGTTTTTGTGTGTGAAGAACCGGGGTGACGCTCCTGAAGAGGGGGTAACTTCGAAGAAATCTGGTGGTCATCGTTGGGTTGTGGTGCCCGCTGTCGGCGCCGCGCTGGCGCTATGGTCCGTGGCCACCCTGGCTGGCCTTTATTCGGTGAGCACCACGCTTACCGCTGCTTCCAACGGATTGCCGCAGAGCCTGCTCGCGCCGCGCAACATCGCGCTCGCCGATCAGCGCCGCAAGCTTGTCAATGCCTGGGCACCGCGGCTTGCCGCGGCCGGGCCATACAAGACGGGATCGCTCACCAGGGGCTGCGATAGCGGCTGTCTCGGCCTCGCCACCAGCTTCGCGCACTCCACCCCGACCCCCTCCACCTTGGTACATGACGGCAAGGCCGCACGCCTGAAGCCGGCGGCGCCGGACAGCGTCGCGTTTGAAAAGCTCAGGGTTGCCCGTGAGAAGGCCGTGGAGGTAGCCTCCGCCGCGGACGTCGCGGATCGTTTCGACAGCGTCGTCAAGCGCGCCGGGCTTTCGCCGCAGAAACTTGCCGATGCCTTCCAGCGCGCCGAGCGCGCGCCTTTCCTGCTTGCCAGCCTGCCGGCGGCAAGCCGCTTCGGCGGCGCGGCTGAGAACGACCCGACCCAGACCGACCTGGCCGAGACCGGCCCGGCCGAGGCACGCTTCGGCTCAAATCAGGTCGACGTCGAGCGTGCCTCCGAGCTGGCGCTGGCGTTGGCCAATGTCATGCCCGAAGAGACGGTCGACGTGCCGACCGCGGTCGAGCTCGCCAACGGCGGTGCGCCGGATCTGGCAGCCGGCGCCTCTGACGGTGCTGAAGCCTCGGGGCAAGCCGCCGCTGGCCCGGGTGAAGTGCAGGTCGCCTCGCTGCCGCCGCAGGATGATTTGCCCGACAGCATCGCCGTTCCCGGCTTGAGGCCGCGCACCACACTCGAGCGCGCGACCGAGGCGCCCGAACAGAATGCCACGAGGAAGCCTGATCCGGCCAAGCCGCAGGCAACCCAGGCGGCAAAGCCCCAAGCTGCCAGGCCGGAGCCCGCGAAGCCTGAGCCCGCCGTCGATACCGCGGAAGGCCCGCAGTCGCTGCGCTCGCTGAGGAGTTCCGAGCAGGCGCTTCCGGGCGTGCAGGGCTCGAAACCAGTCAATGCCGGGCCGGCCAAGCGCGGCAAGGCGCAGCCTTCCGAGATGCTCGCCTACGCCAAGCCGGACACGCCCGAGCGCGGCGGCCTCGGCAGGGCCTTCGGGAGTCTGTTCAACGGGCCTTCGACGGGCAATGGCGTCGCCGTCTACGACATCTCTGCCGGGACGGTCTACATGCCGGACGGCTCGAAGCTGGAGGCGCATTCCGGGTTCGGCTCGATGGTCGACCAGCCGCGCTTCGTCAACCGCAAGAATGTCGGCCCGACGCCGCCCGATACCTACAATCTGTCGATGCGTGAATCGCGCTTCCACGGCGTCGAGGCGATCCGGCTGACGCCGACCAGTGGCAAGAACAAATACGGCCGCGACGGCCTGCTCGCCCACACCTATATGCTGCGTGGCGGCCGCGCCGAGTCCAATGGCTGTGTCGTCTTCAAGGACTACCACCGCTTCCTCGCCGCTTACAAGAAAGGCAAGATCAAGCGCCTCGTGGTCGTCCCGCGCCTGACCAGGTCGCCCACCCGGGTCGCCCAGGAAGGGCGCCAGGGCTAAGCCGGCAAAGCCGGCAGAGGACGCGCCCGCCGAGGCGCAAACTGCGGCTCTCATCGAGTAGGACCCAGACGGGTCCCCTTCTACTCTCCGACTATGGACGCCGGAGGGCGGGCTGAAGTTATCGGATCGGCATGACGAAGGGCGATCCTCCACGCGCCTTCTTCCCGCCGGAAAATGGTGGTGACCCGAAGCGCAATCGGCACCAGTTTGTCGCCACCACCGACCTTGGATCGGAACCGCTCGACCTCGATGACGTAGCCCAAGTCCGCTGTCGCGTACTCGGAGATGCGCTCAAAGCCGGTGGCCTCGCCGTCCCGGTAATTGGTGGCAGCCCGTTCCATGGTCGCGGCGGCCTTTTCCCACCCCTTCGCCGGCGGCCCGAACGGATTGGCGATAATGACGTCATCCCGTCGCGAGTAGAGATCTTTCAGAGGTTCAGGATTGCCCTTCACGAAGGCATCTAAAGCCAGATGATCCTGCTCGATAAATTTCGTTAGGTCAGGGGCCAACATCTTAGCGCCCTCAGATGATCGGAAAGAGAACTTTATCCGAAAAGTCGGCTCCCGGCTCGCGCTATCTCACTTCCCGGCGCTTCTGCCCGTAAATGCGTTCACGCCCTGGTTTTCGTTCAGATTGCCGGCGCCGATTCCCTGAACTTCGGTCGGATCGTATTCTTCGCCGCCATCGGCGCGCCGAGCACGATCAGCGCGCGGGCAAAGGTTTGCCGCAAGCGACGGATTGCGACGCGGCGACCTCGCAAGAGGCGCCCTGGCAAACGTCGGAAATCGGCGGGATTGGCGGGACGGCAAGGATATCTGTCCCTCCCAGAAGATAGATATGGCGCACCCCGGGCTTGCGGCAAGACCCCGGTCATGCCGTATGTACGCTGCCCTTGACCTTATTTTTTGGGAAAGGGAGTTCCTGAATGCGGATTTTGTTGTCGACCTATGGTTCGCGCGGCGACGTCGAGCCGGTGGTGGCGCTCGGCGAGCGGCTGCAGGCGCTCGGCGCCGAGGTGCGGGTGAGTGTCCCCGGTGATGAGGAGTTTGCTGCGCTATGTGCCCGCGCCGGCGTGGGCCTTCTCGCCGGTGCGCGCATGGGCGAAGGAAATGATCAGGCGTTCGGCGGACGCTTCGCCCGAGAGCCGGGCGAAGCTCATCTCCGGCCAGGCGGCCGAGATCCTCGCCAGGCAGTTCGACGCGCTCATGGCGGCCGCCGAAGGCTGCGATGCCGTGGTGGCGTGCGGCCTTTTTCCCTCCTGTGCCGCCGCGCGGCTGGTCGCCGAGCAGCGGGGCATCCGCTGCATCCTTGCCACCTTCTGTCCGATCTGGCTGCCGTCGGCGCTCAACCGGCCCTTTGAATATCCGGGACATCCGCTTCCAGCCGGCGTGACCGACAACAGGGCGCTCTGGGACCATGATATCCGGACCAAGAACGCGCTGTTTGGCGGCGCGATCAACAGCCATCGCGCATCGCTCGGATTGCATCTGTTGGACAATGTCCGCGACTATGTCTACGGCGATCCTGTCCTGCTTGCCTGCGACCCGACACTGGGGCCGTGGCTGCCCTCGGACCTGATCGACGCCGTGCAGACCGGCGCCTGGATCCTGCCGGACGAACGGCCGCTCCCCGACGGGCTGGAAGCGTTCCTCGAAGCCGGCTCGCCGCCGGTCTATGTCGGCTTCGGCTCGATAGCGGTCGCCAGGGAAGCGGGCCGCGCGGCCATCGAGGCGGTCCGCGCCAGGGGCCGGCGTACGGTCATCGCGCATGGCTGGGCCGAGCTCGGCCCGATCGACGATCGCGACGACTGCTTCGCCGTCGGCGATGTCAACCAGCAGGCGCTCTTCCGCCGCGTGGCCGCCGTCATGCATCACGGCGGCGCCGGCACGACCGCCGCCGCGGCGCGGGCAGGGGCGCCGCAAGTCGTCATGCCGCAGATCGGCGACCAGCCTTACTGGGCGCGGCGGGTGGCCGAAGTCGGCATCGGTGCCGCTCATGACGGCCCGACGCCGACTGCGGAATCACTATCGGCGGCGTTGGGGACGGCGCTGGCGCCCGAAACCGGTATCCGCGCAGGCGAGGTCGCCAGCAGAGTCCGCGCCGACGGCGCGGCGGTAGCGGCGAAGCGGCTGCTCGATTTGATGAGTCAGCCGTGAACTCACTGCGTCAGTTCTGCCAGCGCCCTTTGCAGGGGCGCCGGCGAGACCTGGATCGGGCCGGAGAAGGGCGTGTCCATGTCCATGATCAGATAGATCGCCGCGGCCGCCAGCGCCCCCGAGATGAGGAATGTGCCGACGATGGTGGCGTTGCGCGGCGCCCGGAAGCCGAAGCTGGCGAAGATCAGCATCAGCCAGGCGACGAGAAGCGCGATCAGCGGCACGGGGATGATGCCGTCGGACTGTTCGACCAGCACCCAGCGCTGCTCGATCACCTTCTGCAGCAGCTGTTGCGCATTCTGCAGCGTCGCGGCGTGCCTCGCCTCCGGCGGCGTCAGGACCGCCAACTGGTCGCCGACCTGGTTCAGCAGCAGCTCGGACAGCCGGTTGGCGACCGCCGGCGTCTTCTGGGTGGGCGAGGTGGCGTCGACGACCCGCTGCACATAAGCGGCGAGCGAAGCGCGCGCGATGCCTGTCTCGGGTCCGTACTGCCTCAGCGAGCGGTCGAGCAGGATCAGTTGCGTGGCGAAGCTGTGGACGTTGTGGTCGATGGTCTCGAACGTGTTCTTGGCCGAATTGATCATCAGGCCGAGCACCAGCGAGGACATCACCACGAAGAGGTTCGCGGCAAGCCGCACCACGGCGCTGGTGTCGTCCTGACGGTGATGGGCGGGAAAGCGCTCATAGACCATCAGGCTGACCAGCGCCGCCCCGGCCAGACAAGCAAAGATCGCTGTCCCTACAAGCACTTCGCCCATCGCCAATATTGCGCACGGGAAGGGGCGCTTGCCAATCGGCTGGAGGAAGTTGAATCAGTTTGGTGGCATAAAGGCCTATGTCGTTGTTCGGAAAGGATGCTCTCGGCTGAACTCAGTCCGAAGCAGAGCGAAGGTCGAAAACCGCTTCCAATACTGGCGCAAGACGCTATCTATGGCGCGGGGCGGCTCCACCCTCACAATCATGCACGAGGCTATCCATGACAATACGCGCTGTCGTCTGGGGCGAGAACATCCATGAGCGGACCAACGAGGTGGTCGCCGGCATCTATCCGGAAGGCATGCACGCCACCATCGCCAACGCGCTGAATGCCGACCCAGGCATCTCCGCCTCGACCGCGACACTGGAGCAGCCGGAGCACGGCCTGCCGGAGTCCCGCCTTGCCGAGACCGACGTGCTTGTCTGGTGGGGTCACAAGGACCACGGCGCGGTGACCGACGAGGTGGTCGAGCGCGTCGCCCGTCGCGTCTGGGAAGGCATGGGGCTGATCGTGCTTCACTCCGGCCATTTCTCGAAAATCTTCAAGCGGCTGATGGGCACGCCCTGCACGCTGAAATGGCGCGAGGCCGGCGAGCGCGAGCGGCTCTGGGTGACGAGCCCCAGCCATCCGATCGCCGATGGCGTCGGCGAATATTTCGAGCTCGAGAACGAGGAGATGTATGGCGAGCAGTTCGCGGTGCCGGAGCCGCTGGAAACGGTGTTCATCTCCTGGTTCCAGGGCGGCGAGGTGTTCCGTTCAGGGCTGACCTATCGGCGCGGCACCGGCAATGTCTTCTATTTCCGGCCAGGACACGAGACCTATCCGACCTATCATGACGCCACCGTGCACAAGGTGCTGCGCAACGCGGTGAAATGGGCACACAACCCGCAAGGGTCGAAGCCGGCCATCCTCAACGCGCCGAACGTGCCGGTCGACGAGGCGCTGGAGCCGATTGTCGAGCGCGGCGGCAAGCTGCACGCGGCCGGCGAGGCCGGGTTCCGCTAAAGAACTCCAACAGCGGTTTTCCGTCTGGAACTGCGTAGAAATAC
Source organism: Mesorhizobium sp. M1E.F.Ca.ET.041.01.1.1 (assembly GCF_003997355.1). Lineage (NCBI taxonomy): Bacteria > Pseudomonadati > Pseudomonadota > Alphaproteobacteria > Hyphomicrobiales > Phyllobacteriaceae > Mesorhizobium > Mesorhizobium sp. M1E.F.Ca.ET.041.01.1.1. The sequence continues at coordinate 6,958 of NZ_RZSL01000058.1, forward strand.
CACTTAGACACATCCGTCATTGAATCGAACCAATTCCTTCGGAGAAGCATAATGCGGCTTTTGATACTCGGTACCGGCTGGATGGCGCAGGAGCATGCGCGCCGCTTCAGCGCCATCGAGGGCGTCGACATCGTCGGCGCCGTTGATGTCGATCCGGCCCGCGTCGGCGAATATGCCGACGCCTACAAGATCCCGAAACGCTTCACCTCGCTGGAGGCGGCGCTCGACTGGGGCGATTTCGACGCGGTCGCCAATGTCACGCCGGACCGCATCCATCATCCGACCACCATGGCGCTGATCGCCGCGGGCAAGCCTGTGCTGTGTGAAAAGCCGCTGGCCGAGAATTTCGGCAAGGCGAGCGAGATGGCCGATGCGGCGGAAGCGGCCGGTGTCGTCAACATGGTGAACCTCACCTATCGCAACGTGGCTGCGCTGCAGAAGGCGCGCCAGATGGTGCAGGCGGGCGAGATCGGCACGGTACGCCATGTCGAGGCGTCCTATTTGCAGAGCTGGCTGGTGTCGAAATTCTGGGGCGACTGGCGCACCGATCCGAAATGGCTGTGGCGGCTGTCGCGCGGTCACGGCTCGAATGGCGTGCTGGGTGACGTCGGCATCCACATCCTGGATTTCGCGAGCTATGGCGCCGCCCTCGACATCGACCACGTGTTCTGCCGGCTGCGCGCCTTCGACAAGGCGCCGGACAACCGCATCGGCGACTATCAGCTCGACGCCAATGACAGCTTCGCCATGACGCTCGACTTCGCCAACGGCGCCTTCGGCGTCGTGCATGCCAGCCGCTGGGCGACCGGCCATCTCAACGAGCTGCGGCTGCGCATCTATGGCGACAAGGGCGGCATCGAGGTGGTGCACAATCTCGACGGCTCGATGCTCAAGGCTTGCGTCGGCGAGAATGTCGAGAACGCCAAATGGGACGTGCTCGACGCCGGCACGGTGCCGACCAACTACCAGCGCTTCGTCGAGGCGGTGAAGAGCGGCGTGCAGACCGAGCCGAACTTTCGCCACGCGGCGGGTTTGCAGAAGGTGTTGGACCTCTCCGTGGTGTCGGACGAGAAACGCGCCGAGTTGAGGGCCAACGCGGACACGCAATAGCGCCTTTCCTCGCCCCCGCCAAAGCGGGGGAGAGGTGTCCGCGAAGCGGACGGAGAGGGGGCCTTCGTAGGGCGCTCCCCTCTCCGTCTCGGCTTCGCCGAGCCACCTCTCCCCCACTCCGTGGGGGCGAGGAACGGGCTCCCGTGCGCGCCACACAATTCTTTCAATCATTTCTTGAAGCTTGGGCCTGGCGTTTCGTGATTTGATGCAGCCATTAGCTCGGGAGGCTTCCATTGACCGACTACATCGCATTGCCGAAGGCTGAAGTGCACATCCATGTCGAGGGCTGTTTCGAGGCCGACGACGTGATCAGGAATTGCGAGGAGGCCGGCATTCCGCTGCGCGCCCCGCGCGACAGGCTCTTCGAGGCCCACGACCTGAAGAGCTTCCTCGAAATGCTCGACTGGCTGTGCGGCACGTTCCGCACGCGTGAGCAACTGGCCGTCACCGCCTATAAATTTGCGCGGCGCATGGCCAAAAGCGGCGTGCGCTACGCCGACGTCATCGTCAACCCGACCCACTGGCCGCACTGGCACGGGAACATCCCCGGAATGATCGACGCCTTCGATGCGGGTTTCGCGGCCGCCGAGCAGGATGGCTACCCGTCGGTCGGGCTTTGCGTCAGCCTGCTGCGCACCCAGTCGGCCGAGGATGCCATCGAACTGGTGGAGTTGCTGAGCAGGATCAGGCATCCGCGCGTCGTTGCCCTTTCGATCGACGGCAACGAAGCGGCCGCCGGCCGCACCGGTCCGCGCTTCGCCGAGGCATTCCGCCGCGCCGCGGCGGCCGGATTGCGGCGGACCGTCCATGCCGGCGAGTCGAGCGGTCCTGAAGGTGTCCGCGACGCGATTGAACTGCTGGGCGCCGACCGCATCGACCATGGCGTGCGGGCGATCGAGGAGCCGGCCCTGGTCGACCTGCTGGCGCAGCGGCGGATTCCTCTTGGCATCTGCCCAATCTCCAACATCACGCTCGGCGTCTATCCAGCGCTTGCCGAACATCCTATCGATGCGCTCCGCAAGGCCGGCGTCGCCGTCTCGATCAACACCGACGATCCGGCGCTGCTCGACACGACCCTTGAAGCCTCTTACGCCGCCTGCGCCGATACCTTTGGCTGGGACGGCGAAACAATCCGCCAGCTCGCCGCGACATCGGTGCATGCGAGCTATGCCGATCCTGCCGTGAAGGCACGGATCCTGGCGGACCTGGCGATTTGGCGGGGCTGACAAGGCTTCCGTTCCTAGGTGCTCCAACCGAACGAGAGGCGCGGAACTCAGGGCCGATGCGGATAGGCGGTGAGGCCGGAGCGCCAATCTCCCCCCTTGCGGGGGAGATGCCCGGCAGGGCAGAGGGGGGGTGCTGTCCCGCTAGCTTGTCAGCTGTTGTCGGTCACGACATCCGGTGCAAGGTCTATTGCGAGAAACCGCCTGCGCCGGCGATCCTTCACACCCCCCTCTGTCCTGCCGGACATCTCCCCCGCAAGGGGGTAGATAGACCGTCATCTGTTGCCTCGATAAATCCCCACCGCCGCGGCAACCAGCGCGGCGTTCCCCGCAGCCACACTTCCGTCCAGCAACTCCTTGCCGTCCTCCAGTCCGACGCGCGTCGAAAATTTCCGCGCCGCCGCCCGCTCGACGAAGGGCCACACGGTCGCGTTCTCGCCATGCAGCAGGATCGCGCGATGGACGCCTTCGCGTTCCAGCACCTTCACAATGCCGTTTGCAATCGCGAATGCCTCGTCCAGCTTCTGCTCGGAAATCTCGATCAGCACGCGCAGCACCCGCCTGCCATGGTCGAGGCTGGCCAACCTTAGCGCGTCGCCGATCGATGCCAGCCCGGCCTCGATGCCGACGCCGCGGTCGCGCAAGGCCTCCATCACTTCCGGCGCCGCCGCTTCGCTGAGATTGACCGAGGCGTAGTCGGGCAGCTCCTTCCAGCCGGCGATTGCCGCAAGCGTGCGCCTGTCGTCCTTCTCGATCCAGGCGCCGGTGGAGACACCGATCAGCGTGCCCGGACAGGCGCGGCGCAGCGCCGCCACCGTCCGGTCCATCGCTTCCGGGGCGAGGCTTTCCTGATGGTCGGCGCCGCGCGCATGGACATGCAACTCGGCGGCGCCCGCCGCGATCGAGGCCGCGCCATCGCGCGCCATGGCATGCGCGTCGAGTGGCAGGGCCGGATGGAAATCGGCGGAGCGGGCGCCGTTGATGCAAGCCTGGACGATCATGACGATGGCGATCCTGTTGCTGGGCCAAGTCTAGCGCAGGCAGGGCAAAGCGGAAACGGCGGATGGTTAGGCTTGCCGACCTTTGTCCGGCTGGACACGGGGGGCTCGCGGAAACCTCAGGAGGTCTTCCGCCTTCCCATCGCAACCCCCATCACCGCCACGCTCCCGATCAGCACCGACAGCACCCCCGCCGGCAGCTCCGTCGGCGCAAACACCACGCGTCCCATCCAATCCGCGAACACCACCAGCGCAGACCCGATCATCGCGGCGCCGAACAGTTGCGGCCTGGCGCGACGCAGTTCGATGAGCCCGGCCAGGTGCGGCGCGAGCAGACCGACGAAGCTCATCGGTCCGACGATCAGCGCCGCCGCCGCGGTCGTGACCGCCGCCAGCACCAGCACGGTGAGACGCGCTGCGTGCAGCGGAACGCCGAGATTGGTCGCCATGCCTGCTCCCAGCGGCAGGATCTCCAGCCAGCGCCCGGCAAGCGCGGCGAGCAGCAGCCCGGCAATGCCGGCGCCGAGCACGAGGACGGCGAAATCCAGCTCCACCCAATAGGTCGAGCCGCTCAGCCAGGCGAGCACCTGGCCCGAGCGCGGATCGCCGAGCGCCAGGAAAAGCAGGCTCGAGGCATCGAGCAGCGCGGTGATGGCGATCCCGGTCAGCAGCAGCCGCTCCGGCGTGAAGCCGCTGTCGAGCCCGAGCAGCAGGATCGCGCCGGTGACAACCAGCGCGCCGACCGTCGCGCCGACAAGCTGCAGCTCGGCGCCGGCATCGGCGAAGAGAAGCAGCACCGCGATCAGCCCCATGGCGACGCCGCCGCCGATGCCGAGGATTTCCGGGCTCGCCATTGGATTGGCGAACAGGCGCTGGACGAGACAGCCGGCGACGCCGAGCCCCAGCCCCGCGCCGCAGGCGGCGACGACGCGCGGCAGCCGCCAGGGGAAAGCCTCCGAATAAAAGCCGAAACCATCCGGCGCGCGGCCAACGAGGAAGGCTAGCGCGAGCGCCAACGCAAGCGCAATCGCCAGTCCGGCGAGCACAAGCGCCGGCCGCCTTGCGCCGCCGGTACCGAGGCTTGCCACCAGCCCGCCGTCAGTCTTCAGCATCAGGCGCGGCACGCGTCTCAGCAAGAAGATCAGCATCGGCGCGCCGATCAGCGCGGTGACGGCGCCGGTCGGCAGATCGGCGGCCTGGTCGGGCGGCAGGAGCTGGATGAGCTGGTCGACCATCAGCACCAGGGCAGCGCCCGCCAGGGGCGCGGCGACCAGCCGCTCGCCGAGCTTTTCCGCGCCGAGAACGCGCGCCAGATGGGGAGCCGCCAGCCCGACGAAGCCGATGATGCCGACGGCCGCCGCCACGCTCGCCGAAAGCAGCACGGCAATAGCCACAAGCAGCGGCTTCAAGAGCGTGGTCAGGCCGAGGCTCTTCGCCTGCTGGTCGCCGAAGCCGAGGATGAGCAAAGGCCGCGCCAAGGCCATGGTGGCGATTGCGCCGGTCGCGACGCGCAGCGCCAGTTGCTCGACGCCGCTCCAGCCGTCCTCGACCAGTGAGCCGGCGCCCCAGATGAACATCGAGGCGAGATATTGCTGGTTGAGCAGCATCAGGAGGCTGGAGATCGAGCCCAGCGCGAAGCTGACGACGAAGCCGCAGAGTATCAGCGTCGTCGGGTCGGCACGCCAGCGCCAGCCGACCGCGGCGATCAGCCCCCAGGCGGCGAAGGCGCCGGCGATCGCCAGCAGCTCCGGATGCGCGGCATGCAAGGCAGGCGCGGCAAGCAGGCCGATGGTTAATGCCAGATGCGCGCCGGCGTTGCCGCCGAGCGTTTCCGGCGCGGCAAGAGGGTTCTGCAGCACCTGCTGCATCAAGACGCCGGCCAGACCCAGCGCCGCGCCCGCCAGCAGCGACACCGTGAGGCGCGGCCAATAGGCGTAGTCGAGGAGCAGCGCGCGCACCGCTTCGCTGCCGCCGATATCGGCGATGTTATGGGCGATCAGTCCGCCGACGAGCAACAAATAGGCGCCGCCCGCGAAAGAGACCGCCAGCCGGCGGCGGTCATGAAGCATGGCCGCGCTCGAAAAGCCGCGTGTGCTTGAGAAGCAGATCGGCGAAGCGGCCGGCCGACGGCAGGCCGCCGAAACCCCAGACGCTCTCCAGGATCGCATGGTTGCCAGGGGCGAAGACCGGCAATTGGCCGAGCAGCCCGTCACGCGCCGCCAGCTTGGCGCGCACGGCTGGCGGCACCGGCTCGATCACCAAAAGGGCCGCGTCGCGGATCGCGAAGAGCTGGTCGACGCCGGCATCGGCAAAACCCCAGAAATTGCCGTCGCTGGTCCAGGCGTTGGCGAGCCCGGCGCGCTTCAGCACGTCGTCGAAGAGGCTGCCGCGGCAGAACACCCAGGCATGGCGGTCGTCCTGGAAATAGAGCACCAGCACCGGCTTGGTCTGCGCCGTTCCGATAGCATCCCTCAACGTCGCAATCTTGCCGTCGGTGGCGGCGATCAGATCGGCCGCCGCCTGCTCGCGGCCCAGCACCGCGCCGAGCCGCATCGCGTTCTCCTGCGCATGGCGGTAGGGCTCGAGGTCGTTGGTGAAGGTGGCGAGGCTGATGACCGGCGCGATCTTGCCGAGCACCGGCTCGATCGCCGTGAACTGCGGCGTCGACAGGATCACGTCCGGTTTCAGCGCCGCCAGATATTCGAGGCTGGGCGTCGCCCTCAGCCCGATCTCGGCGACATTGGCGGGCAGGGCAGGCGAGCCGACCCAGTCGCGGTAGCCGGCGGTTTCGGCAAGCCCAAGCGGCGTGATGCCCAGCGCCAGCAGCGTCTCGGCCGTGCCCCAATCGATGGTGGCGACGCGCTCGGCATGTGAGGGCACGGCCTCGTCAGCCGCCGGCGGCACCGGCAGCAGCGCAAGCAGGAATGCCAAAAGCGTTGCGATCACGAGCCCCGACCGGCGGCCGTTACCATTTGTAGCCCATTGTCAGGCTGATCTCACGGCTCTCGCCGTAGAAGCAGGTGATGTTGCAGGAGGCGACATAGGCCTTGTCGAACAGGTTGGAGACGTTGAGCGCCGCCTTGAAGTTGTCCTTCTCGTAGCGGATCGCGGCGTCGACCACGGCGTAGTCCGGCACCTTCTGGGTGTTGGCGGCATCCGCGTAGGAAGAGCCGACATAGCGCACGCCGCCGCCGATGGTGATGCCTGGCAAGCGGTCGGAGGGGATCGCATAGTCGAGCCACAGCGAAGCGAATTGTTCCGGCGTACCGGTCGTCACCTTGCCGATCTCGGCCGGATTGCCTTCCTCGATCTTGAGGTCGTACCAGGTGTAGGCGGCGGTCAGCTTCAGGTCCGGCGTCAGCTGGCCGACGGCTTCGAGCTCGACGCCGCGCGAATTGACCTTGCCGATCTGCCGGTTGAACAGCACGCCATCGCTGGTCACGACGTTTTCGCGAGTCAGGTCGAACAGCGATGCGGTCAGCATCACATCCGGCAGCCATGTCGGCTGGTATTTGACACCGGCCTCGTATTGCACCGCCGTTTCCGGCTTGAAGGCATGGCCGGTGGCCGTGTCGGTGCCGGTCAATGGCAGGAACGAGCGCGAGACGCTGACATAAGGCGAGATGCCGTTGTCGAAATTGTAGATGACGCCGGCGCGGCCGCTGAAGGCGTCGGCGGAATAGCTGGTGCGCACCCCGGTCGGGCGATCGGTGACCTTGGTCTGCACGTCGTCGTAGCGGCCACTGAACACAAAATTCCAGCGGTCGATCTGCATCGTGTCCTGGGCGTAGAGGCCGGTCTGGTTCTGCAGCGTGTTCGACTGGTCGTAGCGCGATGTGACCGGCGGCGCGCCGCTGTAGACAGGGTTCAGCACATCGAGCGGCGGGGCGTCTTCGTAGCCCGACTCGTCATGCAGGTCGAAGCGCTTGTAGTCGAGCCCGAGAAGCAGCGTGTGGTCGATCAGGCCCGTGGACGTCTGCCATTCGACCTGGTTGTCGACGCTGAACAGGCCGAGATCCGGCTTGGACAGGAAGTTGGCGCGGTCGAGCAACGCCGTGGTGGTGGTCGGCGTGCTTACCCAGCCTTCACCGTAGACGTTGCGGAAATCGACGTTGAGATGGCCGTAGCGCAGGTTCTGGCGCACGGTCACGTCATTGTCGAAGCGGTGCTCGAATTCGTAGCCGACCATCTGCTGCGAGCGCTCGAACTTGTCGACGCTGGGCTCGCTGGTGAATAGTTCGCGCGGGATTTTCCCGAAGGGCGCGTCGACGACCGTACCTTCATACGGCAAAAAGTTCTGGCCGCGCGTCTTCAGCTTCGAGACATTGGCATAGACGGTGAGGCTGGTGTCCTCGTCCGGCTTCCAGGTGATTTCCGGCATGATGGCGAACTGGTCGTTGTCGGTATAGTCGACCTGGGTGCCGCCATAATTGCCGGTGGCGATGAAGCGGTAGGCGAGCGTGCCGTCCTTGTTGACGCCCTCGACGTCGAGCCCGGTCCATAGATTGCCGAACTCGTTGACGCCGATCGCCGTCTCGCCGCGGTTCTGGAAGGTCGGCCGCTTGGAGACGAGGTTGATGAGGCCGCCCGGGTTAGAGGCGCCGTAGAGCGCCGAGGACGGCCCGCGCAGGACGTCGATGCGGTCGAGCAGATAGGGGTTCACCTTCCAGGTCGCGAAACTGTCGCTCGACTGCAGCTGCAGCCCGTCGAGGAAGTAGCTGCTGACTTGCGAGGAGAAGCCGCGGATCAGGAACCAGTCGTTGCGGGTGTCGTTGCCGAAGGTTTCGGAGCGGATGCCCGGCGCATAGCGCGTCGCCTCGACGACGGTCCGCGCGGCCTGGTCCTCGATCTGCCGGCTGCCGACCACGCTCACCGCTTGCGGCGTCTTTTCCAGCGGCTGGGCGGACTTGGCGGCGCTGGCGTCTTTCTTCGCCTTGTAGCCGTCGAAGTCGGAGGCACCCTCGCCGGCCTCGCCCTCGATCTGGATCGGCGCCAGCACTTCCTGTTTCCCCTGCGCCAACGCATGTGGCGGATGCAGGAAAGTCGTTGCCAGCAAAAACCCCGCCAGAACGCGCCGGTTGTTCATCACGCCGATCCCCATCTCGATACCGCCGGCAGCGCTATTCAAGATGAGTAAAAGAGTCAACTTATAATTTGTCGGGCAAATAAGGTGTTGGCGGGGAGGCCTGCTGATCTCCCCCCTCGCGGGGGAGATGGCCGGCAGGCCAGAGGGGGGTCGTTTCATGTAGATCGCCGACGTTGTCTCTCGTCGCGAAAGCGTCGGCGCTCCACGCGCGGCGACCCCCTCTGTCGCCTTCGGCGACATCTCCCCCTCAAGGGGGGAGATCAGCAGGCCAGATGCTCCGCCCGCAGCTTATCCTTCATCCGCTTGATCGCCGGCTCGCCGCCGGCCGCCAACTTATCGGCAACCCGGGCCAGCTCATCGTCGGCCTTGCGATATTTGCTCCCCCAGGCGCCGAGCGTCGCCAGCACCGGCAGCAGGTCGATGCCGGCTTCCGTCAGCCGGTAGATCGCCTTCAGCGAGTGAGAAGGATCTTGGCTGCGGGTGAGGATGCCTTCATCCTGCAGCGTCTGCAGCCGCTCGGCGAGCGTGCGCGAAGAGATGCCCTCGTCCGACTGCAGGAATTCGCGAAAATGTTTTTTCCCGGCAAAGACCAGGTCGCGGACGATGAGCAGCGTCCAGCGGTCGCCGAGCAGTTCGAGCGAGAGGCTGATCGGACAGCCGGACCTATCCCGGGTCGACATGGCTACGGTTCCGTTTTTAAATCACTTTACAATTGACATCATTCATTGAGCGGGTCAATACTTCCAAAAGTAAACCGTTTTCAGAAACACGAGTAGGACCGCCCAATGAAGAAGCTCATCCTGCAGATGCAGATGTCGGTCGACGGCTTCGTCGGAGCTGATCAGGACCATCGCTGGCAGCTTTGGGAATGGGGCGACGACAGAGACTGGGACGACGAACTCAGGCAGGACTTCAACGCTGTGTTCGAGAACGTTGACACCATTCTGCTCAGCCGCAAGATGGCCGAGGAGGGCTACCTGAACCACTGGGGCAATGCGGCGCGGAAGTTCCCACAGGATCGTTTCTATGCCTTCGCCAAGCGTATCGTCGAAGCGCGCAAGGTCGTGCTGAGCGACAGGCTGAAGGTCTCGCGATGGGAGCGCACGAGTATTGCCAGCGGTGACTTGCCGCGCGAGGTCAGTGCGTTGAAGGCGGGCGAGGGCGGCGATATCGCCGTCTTCGGCGGCGCCGGCTTCGCCTCGGCGCTGATCGCCGCCGGCCTGATCGACGAGTTCCAGCTCTTCATCAACCCGGCGGTGCTGGGCAGCGGCCGCCGTATCTTCGACCAGGCCGGCTTCGCCAGGCTGACGCTGATCGGCTCGAAAGCCTATGCCTGCGGCATGGTGGTGAACCGCTACGCGCCGGCCGGGTGAGGGACCTGGATCACTCCGGCAGAAGGCCGTCTCAACCGCTTGTTCGCTGCGCTTTTCCCGGAGGAAAGGGGAACCGCCCGTGGTCCGCCTTACTGGCCTTGACGAGACCCCAGTACATTGATTTCCCGGTATCCCGCCTCATCGTTGGCCACGGCCGCGAGCTGCAGGGCTTCATGCGATGTCAGGCCAATGAGCACGCGGCCACCAAATTCGGCGGGCTCCTCACTAGCCGTATCAAACACCGTCCAGCGGTCGGTCGGGTCCTGTAAAGCGACGAATCTCATCCGAGACTCCATCCATGAAGGACTTCTAATATAGAAGGTGTTTCATGGCGGTCCTGTGATCTAGCCCACATACGCTTTTGTCCGATTCGATACCGGACGGCAAATCCGCGCCGTGCGCTCGGGCAACACAAGAGGCCTCGCCGCCGTCACCGCCCCGCCGCCTGGTCGGCGTCGGTCAACGTGCCGAGGAAGGCGACGATGTCGTCGATCTCGGCGTCGGTCAGCGCCGGCCTGTCGCCCGGCTTCCTGCCATTGAAGGGCGGGTCGGTGTTGAGGTTTCCCCAGCAAACCTTTGGCAGGTCGTCGAATTTATGAACCTTGCCGTCGGCATTCTTCGGATACCAGCGGCCGGGATCTGTGTCGCGGCTGGCGTAGAAGGCGACTGCTTCGCGCAGCGTGTGGAAATAACCGTTGTGGAAAAAGCTTTTGCGCAGCGCGACGTTGCGCAGCGTCGGTGTCTTGAACAGGCCGCAATATTCCACCCGGCCCTTGAAATCGGTGCGCAGTGGGCCACACAGGCCAAGGTCGAAATAGTTGGGATCGGCATTGGCGGCGATAGCCGGGTTGCGCGGCACGGCGATCGCGATCAGGCCGTAATCGGTGAATTGCGGCGGCTTGCCGTCGTTTGCCGGTTCACCTAGATGGCAGCTCGCGCAATTGCCCTTGGCCTCGTCTTCGAACAGCGCGCGGCCGTGCAGCTCCTGCGCGGTAAGCTGCGCCTTACCAGCGAGGAAGGCGTCGTAGCGGCTGGAATAGGGATAGAAGTCGGCGCTGCTCTGCTCGAAGGTGCCGAGCGCCTCGACCGCGGCGTCGAATGCGTCCTGGGGATGATCCAGCACATCGGCGCCAAACGCCGCTTTGAAGGCATCGGCATAAGCCGCCTTGCGCAAGGCTGCGACTATGGCGGCTTCATCTTTGTTGCCCATCTCGAAGGGCGAGAGCAGCGGGATCCTCGCCTGGTCCTTGCCATGGTCGGCGCGTCCGTCCCAGGTCAGCCCGCCGGTCGGCCCGTTGTCGACGCTCTCGTCGCCCTCGTCCTCGGAATCGTAGAAATGCTCGGTGAAGGCGGGCGCCGCCTGCAGGTAGCGCAGCGACGGCACTGCGCGTAGGCCGGGCCGGTCGAGGTTCGGCCCGCCCATTTCGACCGGCGCGGCGGAAGCTGGCCCGAAGGCATGGTTGGGGTCATGGCATGACGAGCAGGCCTGCCTGCCCGAGGCCGACAGCGACGGATCGAAAAACATCTGCCGCCCGAGCGCCGTCAGCGCCGCGGCGCGCGCAAAGG
>NZ_RZSL01000590.1:0-3584 GCF_003997355.1 Mesorhizobium sp. M1E.F.Ca.ET.041.01.1.1
GCATCTTTTGTTCTTCGCGCTGGCATCGGTCATCTTCTCCTGGACGTCGCCGTAGAGTTTGGCGCGCTGCGGATCGGCGGTGTTGCCGGCATAGACCAGCCCCGCATAGGAGACGATGCGGCCGATCAGCTCCTCCAGCGCCTCATAGGCCTCCAGCGCCTCGCCGAGCCTGCCGGCGGTGCCGCGTTGGGCCTCGGCGGCCAAAGTGCCCTTCCAGCGCGCCTCGAAGGCGATGGCATCGGTTGCCGCGCTCGCGATGTCGCGCTTCAGCTCCGGCGCCTCCATGCCGGAATAAAGATCGGCGAGGTTCCATTCCGGCAGATCGCCAAGCTCCAGCGCGCCGTGACCAGACGCCGTTGCAAGCCGCCGACCAAACATCATGCGCATCAACAATACCTTTTTGAATCAGGGCCAGAATCAAAGGGAAAGGAGAAGCCGGTCAAATCCTAAGGAATTCGTTCACCGGGTTTTTTGAAACCTTATTTAGAACCCTGTGCCAAGATGATCCATGGGGATTTCTCTGGCGGGCAATTCAGACAGTCATGACAGGTTCCATACTCATAGTCGATGACGATCCCGTGCAGCGCAGGCTGCTCGAGGCGGCGGTGACGAAATTCGGCCATAGCGCCATCGTCACCGATGGCGGCGAGGCGGGCCTGGATGTGCTCGACGGGCCGAACGCCCGCGATGTTTCGGTCATCATTCTCGACCTGGTCATGCCCGGCCTCGACGGCATCGGTGTGCTGAAGGCGATGCGCGAGCGCGAGATCAACCTGCCGGTCATCGTGCAGACCGCGCAGGGCGGCATCGAGACCGTTGTCTCGGCCATGCGCCACGGCGCTTTCGATTTCGTCGTCAAGCCGGCCTCGCCCGACAGGCTGCAGACGTCGATTTCCAATGCCTTGAGGGTCGAGGCGGTCGAGGACGAGATGAAACGCACGTCGCGGCGTCGCGGCGGCCATCTCACCTTCAAGGACCTCATCACCCGCAGCCCGGCGATGGACCGGGTGATCCGCCTCGGGCAGAAGGCGGCGGCCTCCAACATCCCGATCCTGATCGAAGGCGAATCCGGCGTCGGCAAGGAATTGGTGGCGCGCGCGATCCAGGGCAGTGGCGACCGCCGCTCGAAGCCCTTTGTCACCGTCAATTGCGGCGCCATCCCCGACAATCTCGTCGAATCGATCCTGTTCGGCCACGAGAAGGGCTCCTTCACTGGCGCCACCGACAAGCACACCGGCAAATTCGTCGAAGCGCATTCTGGCACGCTGTTCCTGGACGAGATCGGCGACCTGCCGCTCGACGTCCAGGTCAAGCTGTTGCGCGCCGTCCAGGAGGGCGAAGTCGACCCGGTCGGCGGCCGCTCGACCGTCAAGGTCGACATAAGGCTGATCTCGGCGACCCATCGCAACCTTTTGCAGCAAGTCAAGGACGGCAAATTCCGTGAGGACCTGTTCTACCGGCTGAATGTCTATCCGATCTTCGTGCCGCCGCTGCGCGACCGACGTGAGGATATTCCCTATCTGGTCAAGCACTTCATGGAGAAGGTGGCACCGGCCGATCCGCGCCGCCGCCTCACCGGCATATCGGCCAAGGCGCTGGCGATGCTGCAGGCCTATGACTGGCCGGGCAACATCCGCCAACTGGAAAATGCGGTGTTCAGGGCGTCCGTGCTGGCCGAAGGTGAGTTGCTGACCGAAGAGGAATTCCCGCAAATCCGGGCGCAGGTCGAAGGCACGGTGAACCTGGGCGCCGAACCGGCGCCGGCCGCTGGACTGGCCGCGGACGAGCCGCAGCCAATCGATCAGGCCGCTGCCGACGAGGCCGGTGCCGCCCTGCGCGAGAGCGACGCCCTGGCGAGGCTGCAGCCCCGCTTCGGCACGCTCAGGGCCCTGGACGAGCGCGGCAACGTGCGGGCGCTGGCCGACGTGGAACTCGAGATGATCAAGCTTGCGATTGACCACTATAACGGTCAGATGAGCGAAGTCGCGCGCCGCCTTGGCATCGGGCGCTCCACGCTCTACCGCAAGTTGAAGGAATATGGCATTGACCCGGAAGCGGGCCGTCTCGACCGGCTTGCCTCCTGAGACGCTAGCCTAGCCCAGCTTCCCCGCCTAGAATTTGAATCAAATTGCCGCTTGCCGGTTCAGAAACTGCTGTTTTCCAGCAATTTCAGCGCCGGCGATCACGCATTGCGGCAAACGGTAACAGATCGTGTTTCGGCCCGAGCCGAATTCTTGATCTAAACCAGTGATTTACCACGATACGCGGTGCATCATTTTTGACGGGATATCGCCACGGTGTTACCGCATTTCGGCTTCAATAAGCGATGATTAACCATTAGAATCGATATTCGGATGTGAGAACCACGCATCCGTTTGGGCAAATCCGGGGACAAACGGTCAGCCTGCAAGGCCTTTTGATTTGAACCAAGTCGAACGACACACAGACGGGCGGCATTTTCATATGAGCGTCTGGCCAAGGTGGCTGACGTTTGTGATTTTGGCCGTCGGGTTCCTTTCGGCAGCCGCTTCCGGCGCGAAAGCCGAAGTCCGCACGCTGAAGCTCTACCACCTGCACACGCACGAAAAGGCCGAGATCGTCTACAAGCGCAATGGCCGCTACGATCCGGAAGGCCTGCGCAAGATCAACATCATCCTGCGCGACTGGCGCCGCAACGAGCCGACCAAGATGGATCCGCGGCTGCTCGACCTGGTGTGGGAAGCCTATCGTGAGAGCGGCTCGTCGGATTACATCCAGGTCGTCTGCGGTTATCGCTCGCCGTCCACCAACGCGTTGCTGCGCAGCCGCAGCCGCGGCGTCGCCGAGAAAAGCCAGCACATGCTCGGCAAGGCGATGGACTTCTATATTCCCGGCGTGCCGCTGAAGAAGCTGCGCAACATCGGCCTCAAGATGCAGGGCGGTGGCGTCGGCTACTATCCGAGTTCCGGCTCGCCCTTCGTCCACATGGATGTCGGCAACGTGCGCCACTGGCCGGGCATCAGCCGCCAGGAACTGGTCAGCCTGTTCCCGAACGGCAAGACGCTGCATGTGCCGAGCGACGGCCGGCCGCTGCCGGGCTATGAACAGGCGATGGCTGCCTATAAGGCGCGCAAGGGCTCGGGCACGCCCAATATCGAGCTGGCCAGCGCCGGCGGGTCGAGCAAGCGGTCCGGCGGGCTGCTTGCGGCCTGGTTCGGTGGTGGCGCCGACGAGGCCGACGACGATGCCGATGCTGGCGGCGGCGCACCGGAGCCCCAGCCCAAGGTCGTGAAGCAGGTGGCAGCAGCCAAGAGCAGCAACCTGCCGGGCATCGCGATCGTCTCGCCGCAGAACGCCAAGCGCGCCAACATCCCGCAGATCGCGGATGACAGCGCGGATGATTCGCAGCAGCAGGACACGCCGGAAACGATCATCGCCGCGTTGCCGCCGAAGGAGGTCCCGCTGCCCGCCTTCGCGCCGCGTCCGAAGGCCGATGTCGGCCAGCAGACGCCTGAAAACGTGCCGTTCGCCACGGCGGACGCCTCGGCCACGACCGAGCAGGCGGTGGCGACAGCGCATGCGCCGGTCAACGTGCCGTTCGGCAT
>NZ_RZSL01000591.1:0-3584 GCF_003997355.1 Mesorhizobium sp. M1E.F.Ca.ET.041.01.1.1
CCAACAGCTATATCGTCGGCCGCGAGACGCTCGCAGTGATCGATCCCGGACCGGATGACGATACGCATCTCCAAACCTTGCTCGCCGCGATCGGCGGCAGGCCCGTCAGCCACGTCTTCGTCAGCCACACCCACCGCGACCATTCGCCCCTGGCGGCGCGGCTGAAGCAGCAAACGGGCGCCACCGTGCTTGCCGAAGGTCCGCATCGGCCAGCGCGGCCGCTGCGCATCGGCGAGGTTAACCCGCTCGATGCCAGCGCCGACTTGGACTTCGTGCCTGACGTCGCGCTGGCGGACGGTTCCATCACCCATGGCGACGGCTGGACGATCCGAACGGTGCTGACGCCAGGTCACGCCGCCAACCACGCGGCCTTTGCGCTCGAGGGAACCGGCGTGCTGTTTTCGGCCGACCATGTCATGGCCTGGGCGACCTCCATCGTCGCGCCCCCGGATGGCGCGATGGCCGATTATATGGGGTCGCTCGATAAATTGATCGAGCGCGGCGACCGGCTGCTGCTGCCCGGTCATGGCGGGCCGGTCACCGCGCCGCGAAAGTTCATGCGCGGGCTGAAAACGCACCGCAAGATGCGCGAACGGGCGATCCTGGAGCGCATCCGCAACGGCGACCGGACGATCAAGGACATGGTCGCGGCGATCTATCGCGACACCGACCCGCGGCTGCACGGCGCCGCCGGCCTTTCAGTGCTTGCCCATCTGGAGGACCTGGTGGTCCGCGGCCTGGTCGCCACCGAAGGCGATCCGGCGATCGACGGTATATTCACGCCGCCGCGCTAGATTTTCACTCGGCCGGCGCCGCGCCGACCTGGCCGGCGACCTCCTGATCGAGCTCGCCGAGGAAATCGGTGATGCGGGCGGCATTGTCGCCCAGGTCATAACGTCCGTAGCGCGAGGCCGAGCGCATGTCGACGATGACCGATTCGCCATCGTCGGTGACGCGGATGGCGAGGTCGGCGGGCAGCCCGATCACGAAGCCCCTGGCGACCGCGTTGATCGTCGCCTCGCTTTGCCCGTTGATATCGGGATAAGGCGCGGTCAGTTGCCAGTCCCGCCGGTCGAGCACGGTTTCGACGGCGTCGACCACGGTTTCGAAAGGAAGGTTGTAGCTGCGCCCGGTGACCAGCGGGTAGGCCTGCGCCTGCAGGCTCTGTTCGCCGGGCGTCGGCGGCGACAGCGCGTTCATGTCGCTGGTCCGATCGCTGGTGTCCAGCACCGGCGGGTCGTCGAGGTCGGTCGAGATATCGCGCAGCGGCGGATAAATCGTCGCCCAGTAGGCGGCGATGCCGAAGGGGCTAAGCACCAGGAGCGCCAGCAGCGCGCCGACGCTGAGATCGCGGCCGCCGCGATCGCCGAAATTCCACAGTCTCGACAGCGCAAGTCCGGCGAGCAGCAGCGCGAGCGCTGCAAGCAGCGCGACGATCGCCAGCACCCACAAGAAGGGCGGCGTGTCGACCAAATCGAGGCGATAGCCGGCAAGGGCCGTCAACAAAAGGACAAGCGAGAATGCTCCCATCCGCCGCGACCAGCCGGCCGCCCTCGACGTCTGCCGTTCAGGAATTGTAACCATCGTCTGCCGCATTACCCCAGCCCGAGCCGAGACTTAGCGCAGTTCAGCGACTGGTGGAATCGCTGATTGAACAATCCTCAATCCGTCGGCAGCCGGTAATCCTTGAATTGCTGACGCAAGCTGACCTTCTGAATCTTGCCGGTGGCCGTATGGGGAATTTCGCCGACGAAGGTGACGTCGTCCGGCATCCACCATTTGGCGACCTTGCCGCTCATGAAGGCGAGGATATCGCTCTTGCTCGGCTCCTTGCCCGGCTTGCGCACGACAACCAGCAGGGGCCGCTCGCCCCACTTGGAATGCGGCACGCCGATGGCCGCGGCCTCGGCCACATCGGGATGGCCGACGGCAAGGTTCTCGAGATCGATGGTGGAGATCCACTCGCCGCCCGATTTGATGACATCCTTGGCGCGGTCGGTGATCTGCATGTAGCCGCTGGCGTCGATATGCGCGACGTCGCCGGTGTCGAACCAGCCGTCGGCGTCGAACTGCTCGGAACCGACGCCGCCGTAATAGGCGCGAGCCACCGCCGGGCCGCGCACCTTGAGATGCCCAAAGGTCTTGCCGTCCCAGGGCAGCGCGTTGTTGTCGTCGTCGGTCACCTTCATTTCGACGCCGAAGGGCGGGAAACCCTGCTTGCCTTGCAGATCAAGGCGGGCTTCCCCTTCGAGGTTCTCGTGTTCCGGCTTCATCGTGCACAGCGTGCCGAGCGGCGACATCTCGGTCATGCCCCAGGCGTGCACGACCTGGACGTCGTAATTGTCCTGGAATTTCCTGGTGATGGCGCGCGGGCAGGATGAGCCGCCGATGACGACCTTGTTGAGATAAGGCAGCTTCCTGCCGGTCTCCTCGAGATATTGCAGCAGCATCATCCAGACCGTCGGCACGGCGGCGCTGAAAGTGACCTTTTCGGTGTCGAGCAGTTCGTAGATCGAAGCGCCGTCCATCTTGCAGCCCGGCATGACCAGCTTGGCGCCGATCATCGGCGCGCTCTGGCCAAGGCCCCAGGCGTTGGCGTGGAACATCGGCACCACGGGCAAGATCACATCCCGCGCGGATATGCCCATGGCGTCCGGCATTGCGGCGATCATGGCGTGAAGGACGTTGGAGCGATGGCTGTAGACCACGCCCTTCGGGTCGCCAGTGGTGCCCGAGGTATAGCACATGCCGGCGGCGGTATTCTCGTCGAAGGTCCTCCAGGCGAAGGTGCCATCGGCCTCGGCCAGCCATTCCTCGAAGGCAACGGCGTTCGGCAACGACGTTCGCGGCAAATGCGCCCTGTCGGTCAGCACGATCACTTTTCTCAGGGATTTTACCTGGCCGGCGATCTTTTCGAGCAGCGGCACGAAGGTCAGGTCGACGAAGATCGCTTTATCCTCGGCATTGTTCATGATCCAGGCGATCTGCTCGGGAAAAAGGCGCGGATTGAGCGTGTGGTAGATCGCGCCGATGCCCATGATGCCGTACCAGGCCTCGATATGCCGGGCCGTGTTCCAGGCAAGCGTGGCGATACGGTCGCCCAGCCCGAAGCCATCCTGCTCCAGCCGCTCGGCGATCTGGAGCGCCCGGCGATGGATGTCGGCATAGGTGGTGCGCACGATCGGCCCCTCGATCGAACGCGACACGATCTCGCGTCCGCCATGTTGCCGTTCGGCATTGTCGATGAGCTTGTGGCAGAGCAGCGGCCATTCCTGCATCAGTCCGAGCATCTCGGTTCCTCCCCTTCGCGCTTTTGCGTCGTTGTTTCACGCATTGTGGAATGATCCGGCGGATTGTCCAGCCATAAGTCCAAAGGGGTGGGTCGATCGGATGACCCGTGAAACCCGCCATAATCCGGCCATCGTCGCCGTTAAGTTTCATTAATGGGCTGGGTGAGATTGGCGAATGGAGATATTCGCATGGACGCGCAGCTCGAAGACAAAGCCCTCGAAAGCACGCTTGCCGAAAGTCTGGACGATCTGACGCCGGACTCCAAAACCGTCTCCGACGACGAATTTGCCGAA
>NZ_RZSL01000592.1:0-3576 GCF_003997355.1 Mesorhizobium sp. M1E.F.Ca.ET.041.01.1.1
ACATAGGTGCCGAGCCTCTGCCAGGTTTCCATCTGGCGCTGGTCGCCGCGCTTGGCGATCTGCAGGTTCCAGTCGATCTCGGGCAGGGGGTGGATGGTGTAGGGAGCGAAGCGCGTCGCATCGAGCACCGGCTCGAGGCCCGGCCGGGTCAGCTTCTGCCAATGCGCATCCGGACCCTCTCCCAGCGAAGAGACAAGGCCGATGCCGGTGATGACGACGTCGTGGGGGCTGCTCATGGACGGCTTTGCGGGTGAGGCTGCTTCTTGGTCTTGCGCATGATCCCTTCCGAAAATCGATGCCGATTTTCGTGGTCACGCGCCGAGCGCGTCAAGGTCGCGCGCTCAACCGGCATCAGGCGACCTTGGCCGCGACCAGCGCGTCGATCTTGGCGCACAGGTTCTTCATGACGAAGTAATCGTCGGTCGAGGCCTTGCCGTCATTGACCTCCTGCGTCCACTTCTCCAGCGGCACCTTGATGCCGAATTCCTTGTCGATGGCAAAGACGATGTCGAGGAAATCGAGGCTGTCGATGCCGAGATCGTCGATGGTGTGGCTTTCGGGGGTGATGGTGTCGATATCGATCTCGCTGGTGTCGGCAATGATCTTGGCGACTTTCTCGAACGTCGTGGACAAGGGCTCTTCCTTCGGGTTGCGGGCGGAATCTGTCCGCATCTTGTTTGGGCGCTGTCTAATCGGTTTTTCCCGGCAGGAAAAGGCCTGATGCGCCGGAGGCAGATGGGTAGGGGGTTGGGGAAACACAAGAAGGGCCACCGGTCGAACCGGCGGCCCTTCCCATTTTACGCTGCGACACTTCCGCTATTCGCGGAGCTTGACCAGGTCGTTCAGCAGCCCGCCCGTCCCGTTGTGGACGGTGAACCGCTCGACCTTGCCGGCGATGGCCTCGAGAGCCTCGAGCTCCTTCAGCCGCAGCATCACCGGGTTCTCGGCCATCACCTTGGCCGTGTTGAGCAGCGAACGCGTGGCGTTCGTCTCCTCGCGGCGGCGGATGACGTTGGCCTCGGCCTGCTTCTCGGCCGAAACCACCTGGTTGAGGATCTCGCGCATTTCGCCCGGCAGGATGACATCCTTGAGCGCGATATCGCTGACCTCGAGGCCGATCGCGGCCATGTCGGCACGCACCTTGGCCGCCGCCTCCTCGTCGACCGTCACCTTCTTGTCGAGGATCTGGTCGAGCGTGAGCGCGCCAAGCGTCTTGCGGAAGGCGTACTGCAGGGCACGGTAGAGGGCTTCCGCGAAGTCCTTCACCGTGCTCACCGCCGTCACCGGATCGACGACCCGGTATTCAGCGGCGATGTTGACGCGGATCGTCACGCGATCCTTGGTCAGCATTTCCTGCCCGGCGACGTCAAGCGACTGGCGCTTGAGGTCGACGACCTTCACCTGGACCATACGTCCGACATTCCAGAAGGCGTGCACGCCCGCGGCAAGCGTGCGGGTGTAGACGCCGTCCACGAACAGCAACCCGACCTGGCCGTCCACGACCGGATGCAGGAACGTGTGTTCCGTCTTCCGGGCCTGCCCGATCCGGCGCATCAAGGCCGGATCGACGGCCAGATCGGCCGCCGTGTCGACGGACGTCACCTTCCACGGGCCGGCATCCGTCCACAGCACGAGCTTGCGGTCCGGAGTGAGAACGGCGTGGAGGGCGCCGTCGCGCTCGATGACGGCAATGTCGGTGCGCCCGGTGCGAACGACGGTGAAATGACGCGCGGCCACATCCGGGAGCTTGTCGAACAACGCCTTCTCGTAAGCCGAAACGAATTCCGGGTTCTTCAGGTCGTGCCTGGAGACTTCCAGGTTGCCGCGCCGGTTGGCGAGCCAATGCTCGCCCGGCATCAGGACAGCCTGGATCTCGCCCTTGTAGAGGGCGACGGCACGCTCATTTTCCTTCACGAGGACGCGCCGGCGTCCAAGAAGCTTTTCGAGAATGGTCTTCATTGTTTTACTCCTGTCGGGCATGGCCCCATGCGAGGCGTCAAGTCATGCGTCGATCGTCCTTTCGTTTCTCGTTTCCATCGTCTCTTCTCAATTCCGGGCACGAATGATCCGGAGACCGGTGGCATCGCCAAGCGGCGGGCCTTCGGGAGCGGATCGCGGGGCGGCGAGGCGGGCATGGAGGCCAAAGCCTCCTTTGCCGGCACTGCCGCGCCTTGATCGTCACCGCGGGCCTGGCCGCGAGCCGATGGCGCAAGACATCTTGGGCCGGCGGGGCCGAAGCCCTGCCGTCCGTGAAGTCCTCGCAATCCGGTCCCCGGACCGTTTTTCAGATAACACCGTAAAAGGGTGCCTTGGCTTATCAGCCAAATGGAGAAGGATTCGAACCTTCGGCCGTCAGATTATGAGTCTGATGCTCTACCCAACTGAGCTATCCGTGTCGTGGGTGTGGGAATCGAACCCTGCCTCCGGAGCCAAATCCGGCGCTCTCCATGAGCTACACCCGCAAGTCCCAACACTCCGAAACGGCACCGTACACAGCGCGGCAAAGCCGCCTGCGCGGGCGGAGACGAAAGCTCCAACCGTTGTGCTCGCTTCGGTTTTCGTGACCGGGAGCGCGCCTATAGACCCTGCGACGGGTTGTCGCAAGCGCCATTGTCGCGGTGGATTTGCGGCGTCTTCCGGGAGTTGTATTTCGGCAACACCAGCATGAGGCTGTGTCAGAAGGTAACCCGGCCGAGCACCTTGAGGCCGTCGCCGTCCGGCGCCACCACCACGGCCTCGCCCTCGCGCGGCGCGATGCCGGTAAGCGCCACGATGTTCTCCAGATGCGTGACCAGCACCAGATTGTCGGATCCGGAATAGCCCCGGATTTCCTTTATGATCGCCGCCATCTGCGCGGCCTTCTCAGCCGGATCGGTTTTCAGAAGATCGAGCGGCGCGAAGGGTTCCGGTTCGGACTCGAAAGCGATGCGAGCGGTGTCGAGGCAGCGGCAGTAGCGGCTGGAGAGCACACGCTCGATGGGGGCCGCACGGGCCGCGAAGAGCGCGCCGATGCGGCTCGCCTGTTGCTTGCCGCGCTCCGAAAGATTGAGCTGGCTCGAGCAATTGCCGATGTCGAAATTCGCCGGGTCCGCGGCGCCTGTTACGAAGGCGTGGCGAAGCAGGACGATATGGCCGCCGTCGCGCAGCAGCGCCCAGCCCGCGTCGGTGGCGTGGGCGAGGGTCGGAACGGCAAGCAGGAAAAGCGCCAGGGCAAGTCGCAGCATGAGAAGTCCTTGTGGCTGCCCAAGAGGCCGGGGGCCATGATCGGCATATAGGGACCGCAAAGCCGGCTGAAAAACAAGCGGAGGACCGGCGGGTGGGTGAAGGGTGGTTCCGTTGGCCGATTGCACCGCGATCGGGGCTCGCCTATCACGGGAAAAATGTCTCCGCCCCGAAAATGACTCCGCTCACCGAAACCGTTCTTTTCGTCTTCAGCCTCGTCGCGCTCGGCTATCTCGCCGGGTTCACCGGCTATCTGCGGCCGGCAAGTGGGGAGGGCATATCCGAGTTCGCCGTCAACGTGGCGATGCCGCTGCTGCTCTTCCAGACAATGGTGAAGTCCGATTTCTACGGCGT
>NZ_RZSL01000593.1:0-3571 GCF_003997355.1 Mesorhizobium sp. M1E.F.Ca.ET.041.01.1.1
CCTCGGCGCTCTACCTCGGCGTCGCGCTTGGCGCGGTGGTCGGCGGTGGTGTGCTGCGCTTCGGCGCGCCGGCCGATCTCGGCCTGATCGCGGCCGTGTTCCCGATCGTTGGACTGGGCGTGGTGCTGGCCGGACGGGTGCTGGCTCGCCCGGTCGCCATGCCGGCGGAATAGGTTCCGCTAAAACGCTGGAGCCTACTGGCGGCCGCTTCTTCAGAGGGAAGGAGCGGCCGCCGGCATTTCCAAATCCAGATCAGCCACCGCGTCCAGCGTTGCGCGCAGCTTTGCGGCCTGCTCCGCGCCGACCTTATCCTCGAATTGCCGCTGGGCAGCGCTCCACAGCTTGATCGCCTCATCGAGCTTGGCCCGGCCCTGCAGCGTCAGCCGCACGCGCTTGATGCGGCGATCATCCTTGTCCGCAAAAGTCTCGACATAGCCGTCGCGGATCAGCGGCTTCAGCGTGTGGCCCAGCGCCGAGAGATCCATGATCAGCGCCTCGGCGATGGCGCCCATCGCCGGCTCGCTGCTGACTTGGATCTGGAAGAGCAGGCCAAACTGCGTGCCCTTCAAGCCCGAAGGCGCCAGCGCGTCATCGTAGAAGCGGCCGAGCCTGCGCGCGGCGCGCCGCAGCGTGGCATTGTTGCAACGGCTGAATCCTGGCTGCTGAGCTTCGGTCATATCCACTCCTCGCCGGCGAAAAGTCGCGCCGGCCTTGCCGCAGAAATAGTTTTCGCGGCCGCCGTTGACAAGATAGTGGCATATACCTACTTCGCAGAAAGTGGCATATGCCACTAAATGGAATTGGACATAGGCGCGGCGGCTGACGTGTCGCCGCCGCCGAGCAAGAGCGAACAGGACGAAAAGGAGCAGGACAATGAGCAAGACAGATAACAAAGGTACAGCCGTAATCACTGGCGCTTCCTCGGGCATCGGCGCGGTCTATGCCGACCGGCTGGCCGGGCAGGGCTACGATCTGGTGCTTGTGGCGCGGCGCGCCGACCGGCTGCAGGAAGTGGCGGACAGACTGGCTTATGCCTATGGCCGCAAGGTCAAGACGCTCGTCGCCGATCTCGCCGACGATGCCGACCTGCGCCGGGTCGAGCAGGCGATCGCGACGGACGAGAGCGTGACGCTCTTGGTCAACAACGCCGGCATGGGTGGCCTGGAGACGGTGGCCGAAGCCGATGCCGACGCGGCCGAGCGGATGATCAAGGTCAACGTCGTTGCCTTGACGCGTTTGACCCGCGCGGTGCTGCCGGGGTTGCTTAAGCGCGACCGCGGCGCCATCGTCAACATCGCCTCGGTGGTCGCCTATGGCATTGCCGTCGGCGGCATCTACAGCGGCACCAAGGCCTATGTCGTCAACTTCACCGAAGCGCTGCAGAAGGAAGTTGCAGGCACCAAGGTGAGGGTGCAGTCCGTGGTGCCCGGACCGATCCGCACCGAGTTCTGGGACGCTTCCGGAATCAGCCTCGACCGGATCAATCAGGACTGGGTGATGAGCGCCGACGATCTGGTCGATGCGGCCCTTGCCGGGTTTGCCCAGGGCGAAACCGTCACCGCTCCGGGGCTGGCCGATGCGGCCGGGCTGGACACCTATCTCGGCGCGCGGGACCAGTTCTACGGCAGTCTGTTCGCCGCCAAGCCTGCGGCGCGCTATGCGGTCTAAGAGCTAGGCACCTCGCCGCCACCTTCGGCTACGCTATGCACACATCTTCTATGACTGGCGTGACTGATCGGACCGAGGCTTGATTGCCACGTGGTTCCCCCAATCCGCCGCTGCTTCGCAGCGCCACCTTTCCCCCCTCCGGAGGGAAAGGAAGGGAGCGTTGCTGGACGAGCGTCGACGGCAAAAAGCTTGGCGCCTTCCTCTACCCCGTCGATCGGGGGAGAGGTGGCTCGGCGAAGCCGAGACGGAGTGGGGGTCGACCAGCGCAGCATAAGACTATGCATGCGCCAAGCTGCCATGCACGCTATCGCCAAAGACCAGCCGCTTGGAAACGTGTGCATGCCGTAGTCCACTTTGTGGGGGCGAAGAACCAGCGTCAAGCTGGCCGCCACATCTGCA
The DNA here is from genome assembly GCF_003997355.1 of Mesorhizobium sp. M1E.F.Ca.ET.041.01.1.1. Lineage (NCBI taxonomy): Bacteria > Pseudomonadati > Pseudomonadota > Alphaproteobacteria > Hyphomicrobiales > Phyllobacteriaceae > Mesorhizobium > Mesorhizobium sp. M1E.F.Ca.ET.041.01.1.1. The sequence goes on from NZ_RZSL01000593.1 coordinate 2,068, forward strand.
GGATCGAGGCGGCCAGCAGCAGGCCAAGCACGACGTTAAGCGCGCGCCACTGCCGCTCGGTTCGGAGCAGGCGGGCGAGCAGCGTGCCGGCCACACACCACAACGACAGCGAGAGAGCCGCGGCCAGACCGAACACGGCGCCGAGCAGCAGCGCAAGCTGCAGCGGGCCGTCGGCAAGCGCCGCGAAGGATGCGGCCGCGCCAAGCCCCATCGCCCAACCCTTCGGGTTCATCCACTGGATGCCGGCGCCGCCGAAAAAGCTGTTCGGCCTAGCCATGCTGACATCGAGATTGGGCGGGCCGCTGCCGCCGATCTTCACCGCCAACCAAATCAGATAAAGCGAGCCGGCGATCTTCATGGCGAGCTGCAAAGAAGGGACGGCGGCCAGCAACCCGGCGAGGCCGGCCGCACCCGCCGCCGCTACCGAAGCCAGACCAGCGGCGCTGCCGGCCATCAGCGGCACCGAGCGGCGAAAGCCGAACTGCGCCCCGGATGCCGTCGACAGCGTCGTGGCGATGCCGGGCGTCGAGGTGGAGATCAGCGCGAACAGGACAAGGGGAATGATGGTTTCGGACATGCGGCTTTCCCGGTCGGAGGCCTGCATGCTAGGCACTTTGCACCATCAGTAAATGCAATGTTTGACATGATAAGCATTAGCATCTATAATGGAAAAATGATCCGCGATATCGATACCACGCTCATCCGTACCTTCGTCACCACATCAGACAAGGCGAGCATGACGGCGGCAGCCAATGCGCTCAACCTCACCCAAGGTGCCGTCAGCCAGCAGATCAAGCGGCTGGAAGAGGTGCTTGGCCAAAGCCTGTTCGAGCGCGACCGGCGTGGCTTGAGACTGACGCGTTCCGGCGAGCGGCTGCTCGACAGGGCCAAGCGCCTGCTGCAGCTCAACGACGAGATCATCGCCGAGATGGGCGGCAAGGCGGTCGCGGGCCGGGTGCGGATCGGCGTGCCATACGATCTTGTCAGCACATTGCTTCAACCTGTGTTGAAGACCTATGCGGAAGCCTATCCACAGGTGGAAATCTCGCTGGTCTGCGCCTCCTCGCCGGAACTCGCGGCGGCGCTGGCTGCAGGGACGATCGATCTCGCCGTCATCGAGGAGCGGGCCGGCCCGACCGCCGGAGAATGCTTGGCTGTCGACCGCCTGGTCTGGGTCGGCGCCAGAGGCGGCTCGGCGCGTTTGAAGCGGCCGCTGCCGGTATCGATGGTCGCGGACACCTGCGCCTTCCGTCCGGCGGTGCTGGCGGCGCTTGGCACCCATGGACTCGATTGGCGCACCGTGTTCGAGAACGGCAACATCGACGCCACGACGGCGACCGTGCGCTCGGACCTTGCCGTGACCACCTGGCTTGCCTCGACGGTTCCGGCCGATCTCGACATCCTGTCCGATCCCGACCTGCCGGCCCTCCCGAACTTTTCCGTCAACCTGCATCTGCCGAAGCACGCCATCGCGCCCGCGGCAGAGGCATTCGCTGCTCATATC
>NZ_RZSL01000594.1:0-3569 GCF_003997355.1 Mesorhizobium sp. M1E.F.Ca.ET.041.01.1.1
CGGGCGAGGAGTGCAAATCCTTTGCCTACCGGGAGCTCACGCCGGCCGATTATGTGCTGGTCGAGGTCGGGGATACCGGCAGCGGCATCGCGCCCGACGTGCTGAAGAAGATCTTCGAGCCGTTCTTCACCACCAAGGAGGTCGGCAAGGGGACGGGCCTCGGTCTGTCGATGGTCTACGGCATCATCAAGCAGACCGGCGGCTTCATCTATTGCGATTCCGAGGTCGGCAAGGGGACGGTGTTCCGCATTTTCCTGCCGCGCCACGTCGCGGAGGTGAAGAAGGCGAGCGAGCCTGTCGAGACGGCGGCCGCCGCGGTGCCGGCCAAGCCGGTCGACACGGTGAAGGATCTCTCCGGTTCGGCCACGGTGCTTCTGGTCGAGGACGAGGATGCCGTCCGCATGGGCGGCGTCAGGGCGCTGACCTCGCGCGGCTACACCGTTCACGAAGCGTCCTCCGGCGTCGAGGCGCTGGAGGTCTTCGAGGCTCTCGGCGGCAAGGTCGACATCGTCGTGTCCGATGTGGTGATGCCGGAAATGGACGGACCGACGCTGCTCGGCGAGTTGCGCAAGCGCCAGCCGGATATCAAGTTCGTCTTCGTCTCCGGCTATGCAGAGGACGCCTTCGCCAAAAACCTGCCTGCCGACGCGCATTTCGGGTTCCTGCCCAAACCCTTCTCGCTCAAGCAACTGGCGACCATCGTCAAGGATGTGCTGGAATCCTAAAACAGCAACCGCTTGCACATTGCGGCGACCCTGCCATGATGATGGAGACGGGGTAAGTTGCATGACAGGGAGCTAGCGTGACGCCGCACATCGAGGCGGGCAGGGGCGACTATGCCGGAACGGTGCTGTTGCCGGGCGATCCCGAGCGCGCCCAATGGATGGCGGAAACCTTTCTCGAGGCGCCGCGCTGCGTCAATCGCCGCCGGGGCGCCCTTGGCTTCACCGGCCGGTATCGCGGCAAACCGGTCAGCATCCATGCAACCGGCATCGGCGTCTCTTCCTTCCTCATCTATGCCCATGAGCTGCTGGACTATCATGGCGTGAAGACGCTGATCCGCACAGGAACATGCGGCGCCCTGACCGAGGAAGTGCCGTTACGCGGCGTCGTCGTTTCCAGTGCCGTACGCGCCGAGGGCTCAATCAGCGGGCAAGTGTTCGGGCTTTATCAGCCGTCGGGACCGGATAAGACGCTCCATGCGCTGGCGCTGCGGCGGGCCGCCGATCTCGGCATCGCCTGCAGCGCGGGGCTCACGGTCTGCAGCGACGTGTTCTATCATCCCGACGGCCGCGCGCGTTTCGACGAGTTCAGGGCGCTCGGCGCGCTGGCGGTCGACATGGAAACCAGCGCGCTCTACCGCATCTCGGCGCAGTTCGGCGCGCGCGCCCTGTCGCTGCTGACTGTGGTCGACCACGTCGCCACCGGCGAGCAGACCGATTATTCCGAACGCCAGGCGCTGTTCACCGACATGACACGGCTGGCGCTCGAAGTGGCCGCGAGCAGCTAGGCGGCCACCTGTTTCAGCGCTGCCTGCTCCTGCACCGCTGGTCGGTGACCGCGCAGATAGAGCGCGCAGGTCGTGCGCAGCATCGAAGCGAAGTTCGGGATCTGGCCGTTGATCTCGATCGCCTCGTCATAGAGGGTCGAGATGAATTTGGGCGTCGTCAGGCCCTGGCTTTCGGCGATCTCGTCGAGCAACGCCCAGAACGTCGCCTCTAGCTGGATGCTCGTCGAATGCCCGTCTATGCGGATCGACCGGTTGATCTGCCGGTAGCCTCCCGGATCCTGCCCGGCAAAGACTCTGCACATCGTTTCCTCCCGTTCTTGTTGGTCTTGGGCGCCGATTGAGCGTTGGCGCCTCTTGAACACTGCCTGCGCTTGCATCTTCGGCCTGACGGCCAGTAACGGCAATCAGACTTTCGTCCTCAAAACTTGCGCGACACCAGCCGTTTTCCAGGCGCATGCGTGGTAATCGGCTGCCACCACCTTTTTTCGCCGGCGCACATAATCGGCTTCCAGAGCATGAAAAGCTGCGGAGTCCGATTTGGCGAAGGCGATCCACACCATGATCCGGGTTCTCGACGAGGCCCGGTCCGTCGATTTCTACAGCAAGGCCTTCGGTCTCGACGTCGCGCAGCGGCTCGATTTCGAGACCTTCACGCTGATCTATCTCAGCAACGCCGACTCTCCATTCGAGGTCGAGCTGACCGTGAACAAGGGGCGCACTGAGCCCTACGCGCTGGGCGATGGCTACGGCCATCTCGCGCTCTCCGTCGTCGATCTCGACAGCGAGCACGATCGGCTCGGCGCGCTCGGATTCAATCCGAAGAAGATCGTGGAATTCAACCGCGACGGAGCGCTATTCGCCCGGTTTTTCTTCATCGAGGATCCCGACGGCTACAAGATCGAGGTCCTGCAGCGGGGACGGCGCTTCCAATAGGGGACAAATGCCGCGCGGACCGGCGCGGCGCCAGCAACGGCATCCGGGGAGGATGCGAACAGCAAGCAGGGAGGAAATTATGGTCACGATCTATGAACGGAAGCTGCATGAGAGGCAGCTTGGCCTCTCGCGGCGCGAGCTTCTCAAACGCGGCGGTGCAGGTGCGCTGCTCATCATTTCGGGCACCGCCATCATTAGTCCCGAACATGCCTGGGGCCTGGAAACCTCGGCGCTGAAGCCCGAGACGATGGCGACGCTGATCCAGGTGGCGCGCGACATCTATCCGCACGACCAGGTACCGGACAAATACTACGCCATCGCCGTCAAGGGCCATGACGAGACCGCCGCCAAGGATCCGGCCCACAAGGAGCTGATCGAGAAGGGCGTCGCCGATCTCGACAAGAAGGCCGGCAAGGGTGGCTATCGCGCACTTGGCTGGGAAGAGCAGCGGGTCGCGCTGCTGAAGGAGGTCGAGAAGACGCCGTTCTTCCAGGCGGTGCGCGGCGGCCTGGTCGTCAGCCTGTACAACCAGAAGGAGGTGTGGCCCATCTTCGGTTACGAGGGCGAATCCTTTTCCAAGGGCGGCTACATCGCGCGCGGCTTCGACGACATCGAGTGGCTCTGAGCCGCTCTGTCCTTGAACCGCTTTTGACCGATTTCATGGGAGGAAACCATGGCAGCACAATTTGATCTCAAGAACGACGGCGTGGTCGTCATCATCGGCTCGGGCGCCGGCGGCGGCACGCTCGGCAACGAACTCGCCCAGAAAGGCATCGACGTCGTCATCCTCGAGGCGGGCGCGCGCCACGAATATGAGGACTTCATCAACGACGAATGGGATTCCTTCACCCAGCTCGCCTGGAAGGACAAGCGCACCACGTCGGGCGACTGGCGCGTGGCGAAGGATTTTCCGAACCTGCCGGCCTGGATCGTCAAGTCCGTCGGCGGCTCGACCACGCATTGGGCGGGCGCGTCGCTGCGCTTCCAGGAGCATGAATTCAAGACGCTTACGACCTACGGCAAGATCAAGGGCGCGAACCTTCTCGACTGGCCGGTGACGCTCGCCGAAATGGAGCCCTACTACGCCAAGGCCGAAGCCAAGATGGGCGTGACGGGCACCAACAAC
>NZ_RZSL01000595.1:0-3565 GCF_003997355.1 Mesorhizobium sp. M1E.F.Ca.ET.041.01.1.1
GAATTGCTCTAGCCAGCGGTGTGACCAAATACCTTTCGGCGGTACTTCTTAAAGGCCCACTCTGAGCGCTTGTACCAGAGTGGCCTTTGCCGCTTCGGTGAGATCGATGTAGCAAAGCGGCCGTTGTGGGTGCCTTGTTCGACGATCGGCCTTTCGAACCACAGAATTTCTGTCCCGGTCTCTCGGTCGCTATCATTGACTTCCCAGTCGATCGGCCGGACCAGTTTGCTGGCGCTGAACCACTGGCATCGAGCCTCGGCGGCCGACCGCGTGAGGATATAGGAATCCGTGCATCTGGAGTGCTTCCCGGGATACAGGAACTGCCCCTTCCTCAGCGTGGATCGCGGCGTGTAGTAATTTCCGCCATTTCCAAGGTATACGACTGCCTTCCGGTCCGTTCCGATTTCCTTGAGGCAGTCGGCCAAGCGTGTGACGAAGTTGCGAGCAAGAAACACATCATCTTCGAAGACCAGGCAATACGGCAGATCGGTTTTCAGGAAGTCATGCCATATCCCGATATGCTTACGCGACAGCGACACCTCCGCGGCCCTCCCTGAACGCTGCTCCTCATCGAGAAGGTCGGCAATGTCATGATCCAGATACCAGTTTACCGGTACGCCGCGACTGCCAAATTCCGCAACAATGTGCCGCTCCCGGTCTTCATAGCCGGTTTTCACATGGCATATACGAATAAAGACTTGGTCTTTGAACATAGCCCCACCCCCCTTGGGCTCACCGCTATATCCTATTTTTATAGATTGTCACCTTAGCGATAGACGATTAGCCGCCTGCTGCTTTGACGGCGGGATGTTAAAGTTCTCAGCTCAAATTCGAATGGCCTCCGAGGTCCGGCAGCCTGGATCAGGAACACAACGCGAATTGGAAACCAGCGGTCAGAATTGCAAACCGTTGGCAGCCCGATGCGCTGGCGTCGCAGCGGAAAAAAGAATAATATCAGATAGTTAATTGGTGGGTGTGCACAGGATCGAACTGTGGACCCGCTGATTAAGAGTCAGCTGCTCTACCAACTGAGCTACACACCCACACCGCCGGGAAACCCAGCGTCGGCGGGCATATAGCCGCCGGTTTCGGCGATGTCCAGCCCTGCCGGATCATTTCCCGACAAATCGACACGGCATGATCCCGAAAAGTGGATTCCGGTTTTCGGAAAAGATCATGCTCGCTCAAAAAAAGCCGCACCGGTCAGACGAACAACTTGCCTTCCGCGACCCGGATCGCATGGCCGCCGATGCGCGCCGAGGCCAGTTTTCCGCCGTCGACATTGAGCTCGAGGCGGATGCGCGAAGGCCGGCCCATTTCCAGCCCCTGCTCGATCCAGAGCTGTGAGATTCCGTCCGTTGGACCATCGAAATGCATGATGGTGCCGGCAAAGGCGGCCGCGGCCGAGCCGGTCGCCGGGTCCTCGTACGAGGGATTGCCAGGCACGATCATGCGGACATGGAAGGCGCTGTCGTGATGCACCCTGTCGCGGCAATAGACATAGGGGCTGGCAAAGGCCCATTCGCTCTTGCGCGGCGCGAGTTCCGACCAGGCCTGGTTGTCCAGCCTGACTTTTGCGGCCGCTTCGAGGCCGGAGACCGGAATGGTGACGTAGGGCACGCCGGCCGACCAGAAGGAAACGCGGTGATTCTCGAAGCCGATCTCGTGCGGAGCAAGACCGAGCGCCGCGCCGATCATTTCCGGGTCGGCGACGAGTTCCAGGCGCTCCGGCAGTTTCGCCAGGTCGAACTCCGCGAAAATGGCGCCATCATGCTTGCTCACCGCGCAACGCACAGGGCCGATGTTTTCTTCCAGCACAAAGATGCCTGTCGTCTCGCCTTTCAGCTCCGCAAGCGCGATAGCCGAACCGACCGTCGGGTGGCCGGCGAACGGCATCTCGTAGTCGGGCGTGAAGATACGGATACGGTTGCTGTGCTTGGGATTTTCGGGCGGCAGCACGAAAACCGTCTCGGACAGGTTGAATTCGCGTGCGATCGCCTGCATGGCGGCCGTGTCCAGCCCCTCGCTGTCGAGCACCACGGCGACCGGATTCCCGGCCAGCCGCTCGGTCGTGAACACATCGTAAAGCAAGTAGCTGCGCGCCATCGAGAAAGCCTTCCGCCTCGCTCCGAATCTTCCGCCTCAATCCCAACATGAGGGAAATTTAATTTGAAATTCGAACCTTAAGGCATGATTTGTGCACAAATAGGGACATCAATTCTTCGCTATAGGGGTCCGGGGTGGACCAGGTTGTCAATCCGCCAAAGGCGGAATCCGATACTTCCATCGAGGCAGCTCTCGGGCTCGACCGCAAAGGCATGATCCGCAAGCGCCGTCGCGGCTGGCTCTACGCGCTGCTGGCGCTGGCGGTCGTGGCGGTCGTGATTGGCGTCTACCGTTGGAACGCCGCCGCCCCGCCCCGGATCGAATACACGACCGCTCCGGCGACGGTCGCCGACCTCACCGTCCAGGTGTCGGCGACCGGCACGCTTCAGCCGTTGACGCAGGTCGACATCTCCAGCGAGCTGTCCGGCATCGTCCGCTCGGTCGCGGTCAGCGAAAACCAGCAGGTCAAGAAGGGCGACGTGCTGGCGACGCTCGACACCGCCAAGCTCGAGGTCCAGATCGAACGCGCCACCGCCTCGGCCAAGGCGGCAGCGGCGGCCGTGGAGGATGCCAAAGTCACGCTGCAGGAAAACGAGAAAGCGGTGGTCCGCGCGAGCGCGCTTACCAAGCGCGGCATGGCGACGGACCAGTCGCTCGAAGCTGCGACCGCGACGCGCGACCGCTCCAAGGCGGCGCTCGACAGCGCCGAAGCCAACCTCGCCATCGCTGAGGCCGATCTCAAGGCGCAGCAGACCGACCTTGCCAAGAGCACGATCTATGCCCCGATCGACGGCATCGTGCTCACGCGCTCGGTCGATCCCGGCCAGACGGTCGCCTCCTCGCTGCAGGCGCCGGTGCTGTTCGTCATCGCAGCCGACTTGCGGAACATGGAGCTGCAGGCGGCGGTGGACGAGGCCGATATCGGCCAGGTCAAACCCGGCCAGCATGCCCGCTTCACCGTCGACGCTTTTCCGGACCGTCCCTTCGACGCCGAGATCCGCGACATCTCCTACGCCTCGGTCACCACCGACGGCGTCGTCACCTACAATGCCCGGCTTGAAGTCGACAACGGCGGGCGTCTGCTCAGGCCCGGAATGACCGCCACCGTCGCGGTGGTGACCAGGCAGGCCAAGGGTGTGCTGACCGTGCCGGCCACCGCCTTCCGCTATCGTCCGGCCGAACAGGCGGCCCGCGGCTGGAGCTTGCGCGACCTGTTCACCGGCCGCATGGGCCGTCCCAACCGGCAGCGTGAGGCGACAAAGACGCCGACGGACGGCTCACGCACGATCTATGTGCTGGAAAACGGGCGGCCGCATGCCGTCAACGTCAGGATCGGCTCGACCGACGGCGAATTGACCGAGATCACGTCCGGCCTCGACCAGGGCGCCGAGGTCATCACCGGCTCGCAGCAGCGGAGCTGATCCGTGTCCGCTCCCCTGCTCATCACCTTCGACAAGGT
>NZ_RZSL01000596.1:0-3565 GCF_003997355.1 Mesorhizobium sp. M1E.F.Ca.ET.041.01.1.1
GCTGCGGGTGGCGCGGCTGTTCGGCCTGGACCGATACCTCTTCTTCCTCCTCGACGACGACCTCGTCCTCGGGCTCTTCCGGCTCGACATAGGTCGGCAGGCTGCGCACCTCGACAAAGCCTTCCGGCTTCTCCGCCACGGCGCCGCGGAAGATCGCGTAGTGCTGCGCGCCCAGCGTCTCGTCGGCTTCGAGCGTGATGGTCAGGCCGAAACGCGCCTCGAGCTCGACCAGATTGCTGCGCTTGTGATTGAGCACATAGAGCGCCGTCGCCGCCGGCGTGCGCACGGTGATGTGGCTGCGCGAATCCTTGAGCAGGAATTCCTCGATCGCCCGCACCACCATCAGCGCCACCGAGGAGTCCGAACGCACATGGCCGGTGCCGCCGCAATGCGGGCAGGGCTTCATCGTCGATTCCAGCACGCTGGCGCGGATGCGCTGGCGCGACATCTCCATCAGGCCGAAATGCGAGATGCGGCCGACCTGGATGCGAGCGCGATCGTTCTTGAGGTGATCCTTCAGTCGCTTCTCGACGGAGCGGTTGTTGCGATTCTCCTCCATGTCGATGAAGTCGATGACGATCAGGCCGGCAAGGTCGCGCAACCTGAGCTGCCGCGCGACTTCCTCGGCGGCCTCCAGATTGGTGTGGAGCGCGGTGTCCTCGATCGAATGCTCCTTGGTGGAGCGGCCGGAGTTGACGTCGATCGAGACCAGCGCCTCGGTCTGGTTGATGATGATGTAGCCGCCGCTCTTCAGCGTCACCTGCGGCTGCAGCATGCGGTCGAGCTGCGCCTCGATGCCGTTGCGCACGAAGATCGGGGTAGTGTCGCGATAGGGCTGCACCACCTTGGCGTGGCTCGGCATCAGCATGCGCATGAAGTCCTTGGCCTCGCGATAGCCGTCCTCGCCGGAGACCAGGATTTCGTCGATATCCTTATTGTAGAGGTCGCGCACCGAGCGCTTGATCAGGCTGCCTTCCTCATAGACGAGGGCAGGGGCCGAGGACTGCAGCGTCAGACTGCGGACGTTTTCCCAAAGCCGCATCAGATATTCGTAGTCGCGCTTGATCTCCGCCTTGGTGCGGCTTTCGCCGGCGGTGCGCAGGATGACGCCCATGCCCTGCGGCACCTCAAGATCGGCCACGACCTCCTTCAGCCGCTTGCGGTCCTGGGCGTTGGTGATCTTGCGCGAGATGCCGCCGCCGCGCGCGGTGTTGGGCATCAGCACCGAATAGCGGCCGGCAAGCGAAAGATAGGTGGTGAGCGCCGCGCCCTTGTTGCCGCGCTCTTCCTTGACGACCTGCACCAGCAGGATCTGGCGGCGCTTGATGACCTCCTGGATCTTGTACTGGCGGCGCACCGGCTTGCGGCGGTTGCGGACTTCCTCGAGCGCGTCCTCGGCACCGACCGATTCGATCTCGTGCTCGTCCGAATGCGAGGACTGTACCTCCTCTAGCATGCCGCGATCGCTTTCGCTCGATGCGGCCTCGTCAGTGGAAGCAGCTTCGCTGATGGATTCCGCCTGCGGCACCGCTTCGGAAATCACATCGGCTTCGACACTGGCGGCAATCGAGGAGGGACCCGCGTCGGAAGGCTGGTCATTTCCGTCTTCGTCGCTGTCGCTGCTGGCTTCAGGAGCTTCGTTCGCTTGTTCGCTGGTCGCCTCGGTTATGGTTTCGACGCTCTCGGAGACCGCTGCGGCGTTCTCCGCCGCGGCGTCGGTCGCGTCGCCGGCCTCATTGCCGGCTTCGTCCGAAGCCGCGATCTCCTCGGCGTTTTCGCTGGCTCCCTCGGTCGCGGCGGCATCGGCGCCGCGCCGGTGCTCGCCACGGTCGCGATTCTTGCCGCCGCGCCGACGGCTGCGGCGGCCGCCGCGTTCGCGCGCCTGCTGCTCATCGCCGCTTTCGGCTTCCTCGTCGTCTTCGTCCTCGGCCTCCTGCGCTTCGGCGCGCAGCAGGGCCTGACGGTCGGCGACCGGAATCTGGTAGTAGTCGGGGTGAATTTCACTGAAGGCGAGAAAACCGTGACGGTTGCCGCCATATTCGACAAAGGCTGCCTGGAGGGAAGGTTCGACGCGGGTTACGCGGGCGAGATAGATATTTCCTTTGAGCTGCTTCTTGTCCTGTGATTCAAAGTCGAATTCTTCGATGCGGTTACCGCGAACGACAACAACGCGTGTTTCCTCCGGGTGGGAGGCGTCTATCAGCATCTTGTTGGGCATTATTTCGTTTCCTCCCGGCAGCCATCAGCCGCAGCTGGCGGGGCAGACCCCGCCGCTGTGTGCCTGGATTTGTGTGGATGCCGGATAATTGAATGTCCGCCGGCCGGAGCTTCGACGCGATGGCGGTGCCGCCCGCAGCCACAATGGCGCGGTTCGATGCGGACCTTTCCATGATTGCGCTTGAAGCCATCGGCACCCAGCAGAACCTTTTGAACCAAAGCCCGGACTTGGCCGGACCAGCTTGTTTGCTCACACAGAGCCGGCGCGGGACATCCCGGCCGTTTTCATCGCGCAAGCGATTCCCCCGCCACGGGAGCACGCCTGCGAAAATCGTCGCGATCACCTGAAACCCGGAAGCGCCTTCACATTTTACCCTTGGCGGGAAACTGCAGAGGCGGGCGGTTCCAGGATTGCAGTGATCCAATGTCGCTTTTATGATTTGGCGGGGTGGAAGGCAACCCCGATTTCGGATGCCGGCAAAAAGCGCTTCCGTTGGGGAAGGTGGCGCTCCACCTGCTGCATGAAAAGGCTTGGTTAACCTTCTCTGGATACCAATCGTTAATCGAGTTGGCGGCCAGAAGGCCCTTCTGCGGAACGACCCGGCGCGAGGCGCCAAACCGGGAGCGACGGACAAAAGATGGAACTGGCAGGCACCGCGGACAAGGGGCGAGGCGCCGCCGGCTATTTCCGGCTGATGGCAAGGACCTTTTTCCTGCTGACGATCCTGCTCGGGCTGACCGCCGCCTCGCGTGCCGACGCGGTGCTTGGCGCAACCGGCTACAAGGTGGCCGGCGACGCCACCAAGGTACGCATCGTGCTGACCTTCGACCGCAAGCCGGACGTCAAATGGTTCCTGCTGCGCGGGCCTAACCGCCTTGTCGTCGATTTGCCGCGTACGCGATTCGCCCTCAGCGCCAAGGATGTGAAGCCGCGCGGCCTGGTGCGCGCCGTTCGTTTCGGCGACCAGGGTAAGGGTTCGCGGCTGATCCTCACCGGCAAGGGGCCGTTCGCCGTCGACAAGCTCGACGTGCTGAAGAATGATGATGGCAACGGCTATCGCATCGCCATCGACATGTCGGCCGCGTCGGAACGGGAATTCGACGAAGCCCTTGCCAACCAGTCACTGACGACCGGCTCGACCGTTTCCGCCGACAAGGGCGGCCGGGTCGGCACCGGGCCGATCTCGGCGCCCGGCCACCGCTTCACCGTGGTCGTCGACCCCGGCCACGGCGGCGTCGACGGCGGCGCGGAGAGCGCCTCAGGCACGGTCGAGAAGGATGTCACGCTCGCCTTCGCCACCGAATTGCGCGACAAGCTGGCCGCGGTCGGCAGATACGAAGTGTACAT
>NZ_RZSL01000597.1:0-3546 GCF_003997355.1 Mesorhizobium sp. M1E.F.Ca.ET.041.01.1.1
GCAGCAAGTTCGCTCCCTTCTCGAGCCAGCTGTCGCCGGCAGTGATCGCCATCACCTGCGCCTTGGAGATCATCGGCACGGCTTCGAACTCGAACGTATCGAGGGTCTTTCCCGGCAACAGGCGGGCTTCAGCGAGATGGCGCTCGATGCGGCGTCGATCGCGTTCGGCCAGCTCGTGTTCGGTGATCGCGGCGAGGAAGCGGCCGGCGGGCCAGCCTTCCTTGTCGGCCTGTTCGGCAAACTGCGGCCACATGAGCTTAATGGCGGGCAGCCGCAATTCGTTGAGGAGCAGGCTAAGCCTTGCGGCATCGATGGCGCTATTGGTCTTCATGCCGCGTCTCCGGCCATCTTGAGTTCGGGGCTGGCGCCGATCAGGGTCTCATAGGCGTTCAGCGGGCCAAGGCGCACGACGACGTTCGGCAGCCGGGAGGGATCTGGCGCGAAGCGTTCCCGCAGGGTGGTCATGTCGGGCAACCGTCGTGCCTTGAGCGAGAGGCTTAACTGATCGGCCAGTTCGCTCTCGCAGCAGCGTTCGTGAGCCATGGCAAGGAGCTCGACCATGGTGCGGCAGGCCTGCCGCTCGGGCAAACGATCGATGAGCATGTCGAAGGTTCGTCGGTATGCCTCGCGCGGAAAGAGCCGGTCGCGATAGACGAGATTCAAAAGCGCCATCGGCTTGCGGCGCAGCGAATGGATGACATGGCGGTAGTCGACGACCTGATCGTGCTTGCCGGATCGAGACGCGCGACCGCGGGGCAGTGTTATCAAGGGCGTGCCTCCGATGAAGATGTCCAGCCGATCGTCGAAGAGGCGCACCCTGAGACGATGACCGATCAGCCGCGAGGGCACGGTGTAGAACACCTTGCGCAGCGTGAAGCCGCCCGATGAGGTGACGCGCACGGAGACCTCCTCATAGTCGCATGTGCGCCGGACGGGCAGGTCCTGGAGTTCGGCGCGCTCGATGTCGATGCGCTTGGAATTACGTGCATTGCAGCGGCTGACGATCTCGTCGACGAAGCGGCGGTAGGCGGCGAGATCGTCGAAATCGGTCGATCCCCTCATGAGCAGCGCGTCGTCGAGTGCCCGTTTGAGATGGCCGTGTGGACCTTCGATGGAGCCGTTCTCATGTGCGATGCCGGCATTGTTGCGGGTGGCCGTCATGCCGTAATGGGCGATGAGTTCCTCGTAGCGGCGCGTCACGTCCGCGCGGGCATCCTTGTCCAGATTGCGGAACGCAGCCGACAGACTGTCCGAGCGATGTTCACGAGGAACCCCTCCGAGCGACCAGAGCGCGTTCTGCAGGCCTTCGGCGAGCGCCACGAAGCTCTCGCCGCCGAGCACGACATGGGCATGCTCGAAGCCGGAATAGGCGAGCCGGAAATGGTAAAGGCGGTGGTCGAGCAACGCGCCGGCGATGGTGACGGCAGCGCCGCCCATGTCGGTAAAGTCCGACAGGCCGACCCGGCCGGGTTCGTGCACCTGCCGGAAAATGACCTCCTGCTCCTCGCCGTGAACAGCGCGCCAGGATCGGACGCGGCGCTCGATAGTGCGGCGAATGCCGGCGCCCAGTTCGGGATGGCGCCTCAGCATCTCCTCGAAGATGGCGACCGACCGGATGCCGGATGCGGCCCGCAGCAGAGGCACGATCTCGGTATCGAAAATATCGGCAAGCGGATCGGGCCGCCGACGTTCCCGCGGCGTCTTCTTTTGCGAAGGCAGTCTCGTATCCTTCTCGATGCGATAGGCCGTGGCTGTGCTGATCGACGCCTTCGCCGCCGCGACAGCCGTCGCATGGGTCTTACGGAACTTCATGAAAAGCCTCATCTGGTGATCGGTTACGTGGCGGCCGGGCACAAAGTGATTCCTCCAATCGGAAAAACCACCGGCATACCGGTCGGCCGCGATCCCCAGACGACGCCCCAAAACGAGCGCCGCTGGCGACTTGAAACTCCGGTCGGGCTACGCCCTCCCTGCGTCTCAAGTCGCCAGCATTCTCATCCTGATTGACGCTGCTCTCTCACGTTGATCGCCGCGCCGCAGCCCCAGCTCATACCACTCGGTGGGGAGCAACTTATGTGAGGCAACGGTTGAACATTCAGGGAACATTTTCGACGAGGCAATGCCCAGAGTAAAAAGAATGTCGCCGCTTGAATCTGTCAGGCGGCCGACTTTGTCTCAGTGCGGCCGATGCTGGTTAAGGTGACAACACCATTTTTCCAGCGGTGAAGCATCTCGTATTCCTTTCTCCGTGCGTGAAATCATGTGGTTGAATGCGCGGACATGGGCTACTTCTGCGAAACATAGGGCACCCAGGGAGAGGAACCGGGATGGGAAGAGCAGACCCTCCCTGGCAAACGCCTTAACGGTCTGCGTAGCGACCCAACCCGCGAGAACGTCTCGAAGAAGTGGGTGAACATCTGCCGGATCTGAGCGTCTGGATCGAGGACTACATCGCCAACCTCATTATAGATCAAGCCGGTCGGAAGGGGGCAACGATATTCGCCGCGGCGTGCTTTGTTGAGAAAGCCACCGCGCAACCGAGCCTGCAACTCGGCCCGCCTCGCCAACAACACCAATCGATACGAGGCCGGCCACCGCAGCGCGCCACGCAAGGGCATTGCTTTGCTGCAGGGCTTAGCGGTCTGTCGGCCAATGCGGACGGCGGATGACCGTGCGCTACAGCGGCCCCGACAGTGCATGCCCTTTTACTGCTACATGGCGGACCGCAACCAGACCGGCAGCTCTCTCTATCAGGAGGTTCGGGCGCCCGCAGTAGATGAGTTGGTCGCCCAAACCATCGATCTCATCGGTAAAGCATGCGAAAACAGCGCCCGCCAATCGCACCCGAAAGCACCGAAGCTTGACCTGAAACAAAACCCAGCCCAAACATCAACGAGACCGAGGATCAGACCGAAAAGTGGCCGGAGTGAAATCGGAATGACTGGCCGGCTTCAAATTGGAATCGGTGGCCGGCTTCACGGAACACGCATCGGGCCGCGGTTCGCGGACCCGCAAGACTGGATGTGCCAGCTCATGGGTTGCCGCGCGACGTCCTGGCCAAAGGCTCTGCAACCGATCAAGCCGTGTTTGCCAGCGTCGCCAGGATCCACAACCCGATCAACGAGACGCTGTTCGACAGACCGCAGGATTATGCGCCCCGCTTCACATCGCCCGATCGCGCTCGCCTCCAATGTCAGGGGAACAGCATTTCCAGCCCATCGATGAGCCAGATATATAGATCAACGCCGTTCAGTTTTGCCGAAGTGCCAAGCAAGGATTGCGAAGTTCCCACCCAACGTCATCGAGCCGTACAGCACAGGAATTTGCGACAGGCCCAGATGTCGCCGCCATAGCCGGCTCTTCCGGGATCTCAGTAGCCGGTGCGCGCACATGACAGGCGACCACTCGCCCGTCTGCCATTGGCACCAAAGGTGGCACCTCGATGCGGCACCGCTCCACGGCGAGTGGACAGCGCGGGTGGAACGCGCAGCCCTTTGGCGGGTTGATCGGGCTCGGCACCTCGCCCTCGACGGGCGCCTCCAGCCG
>NZ_RZSL01000598.1:0-3542 GCF_003997355.1 Mesorhizobium sp. M1E.F.Ca.ET.041.01.1.1
GCGTGGCCTACCTCTCCCCTTGTGGGAGAGGTCGGATTGCCCCGATTTGTCCTTCACAAATCGGTTGGCAATCCGGGTGAGGGGTGATTTGGCGCCAAGCTGGAACACCCCTCATCCGTCTTGTCGCTTCGCGACAATCCACCGCCCGGGGGCGAGCCACGGGTCTCGCCCCGTCCTTCGGACCCCGCAAGGGGGCACCGACTCGCCCCTACATCAGGCCGAGCTGCTTGTAGAAGCCGAGCGCGTCGTAATAGTCGCTCTGGGTCGCGATCTTGCCGTCCTTGACGGAAAACATCGAGGCGCCGGTGAAGGAGAACTTCTTGCCGGTCGCGGCGGTGCCGTCTGCCCAGGCGCCGGTATTGGTGCCGGAGAACTCCCATTCGAAGGAGACGCGGTCGCCGTCTACCAGCGGCTTGCCCTTCATCGTCCATACGGCATCGGGAACGGCCTTCAGGAAATTGTCGATGACGCCGGTCTTGGCGGCGTCTTTACCCGCGACGGGCTTGCCGACTGAGGCGTCATAGTAAGTGACGTCGTCGGCGAAGTAGCCGGCGGCCTTGGCCGAGTCATGCGCATTCCAGGCTGCGACATAGGCCTCGACCACCGACTGCGCGGTGTCTCCGGCGAAGGATGGCGTCACGGCGAGAACCGTAGCGGCGATGGATGCGGATATCAGAAACTGGCGGCGCTGCATTGTTGTTTTCCTCCCTGGTTGAATCTCGGTCGGATGAGAGGTGTTCCAGCTTGGCGCCAAGCTTACCCCTCACCCGGATTGCCAACCGATTTGCGAAGAGCAAATCGGGGCAATCCGACCTCTCCCACAAGGGGAGAGATAAAGGCGCCTAGCCGTGCGCCACCATCACGTGGCGGACGGCGGTGTAGTCCTCCAGCGCGTAGAGCGACATGTCCTTGCCGTAGCCGGACTGCTTCAGTCCGCCATGCGGCATCTCGTTGGTCAGCATGAAGTGAGTGTTGATCCAGGTGCAGCCATATTGCAGGCGGGCGGCTGTCGTCATGGCGCGCGAGACGTCCTTGGTCCACACCGACGAGGCAAGGCCGTAGTCGCTGTCGTTGGCCCAGCTCACGGCTTCGTCGACATCCGAGAAGCGGGTGACCGAGACGACGGGGCCGAAGACCTCGCGGCGCACGATCTCGTCCTCCTGCAGCGCGCCGGCAACCACCGTCGGCTGATAGAAGAAGCCCGAGCCGTCGCCCGGCTTGCCGCCGGTGGTGATCTCGATGTGCTTCAGTTCCGAAGCGCGCTCGACGAAGCTCGACACGCGGTCGCGCTGGCGGCGCGAGATCAGCGGCCCGATCTCGTTTTCGGTGTCATCAGGCTGGTTGTACTTGATGGTCGATACGGCGGAAGAGAGATCGGCGACCAGCTTGTCGTAGATCTTCTTGCCGGCATAGATGCGGCATGCGGCGGTGCAGTCCTGGCCGGCATTGTAATAGCCGAAGGCGCGCAGGCCGTTGACCACGGCGCCGAGATCGGCATCGTCGAAGACGATGACCGGCGCCTTGCCGCCGAGCTCGAGATGCGTGCGCTTGACCGATTTGGCGGCCGCCTGCAGCACCTTCTTGCCGGTGGCGACGTCCCCGGTGATCGAGATCATGTTGACCTTGGGATGATTTATCAGCGCGTTGCCGACGCTGTCGCCGCGGCCGAGCACAACGTTGACGACGCCCTCGGGCAGGATTTCGGCGAGGATCTTCGCCAGCTTCAGCGTCGTCAGCGGCGTCTGCTCCGACGGCTTGAAGACCACCGTGTTGCCGCCACCGATCGCCGGCGCCAGCTTCCAGGCCATCATCATCAGCGGATAATTCCAGGGCGCGATCGAGGCGACAATGCCGATCGGGTCGCGCCGCACCATCGAGGTGTGACCAGGCAGATATTCGCCCGCAACCTGGCCCGGCATCGAGCGTACCGCGCCGGCAAAGAAGCGGTAGCAGTCGACGATCGCCGGGATCTCGTCGTTAAGCACGGCATTGATCGGCTTGCCGCAGTTCAGCGCCTCGAGCGCGGCGAATTCCTTGGCTTCCGTCTCGATGCGGTCGGCGATCTTGAGCAGGTAGCCCGAGCGCTGCGCGGGCGTCGTGCGCGACCAACTGACGAACGCTTGTTCGGCGGCACTGACAGCAGCATCGATCTGCGCCGGGCTCGCTTCGGCCAAGTTGAGGATCGTCGCCCCGGTCTTCGGATTGAGGATCGGCTCCTCGGTTTCGGTGCCCTTCTCGAATTTCGAGCCGATCAGCATCTGGGTGTCCATGAACATTCTCCCTGAACAGGAGCGAGTAGGGAATAGTGAGTAGCGAGTAGGGTTTGACTGTCGATTTCCCCTCTTCGCTATTCGCTACTCCCTATTCGCTGTTTTCATTTTCCGCTGCCCGCGATCTGGTCGCCGTCGCGGGTCAGGTAGTAGGCCAACAGGATCGGCAGCAGCGTCACCAGCACGACCACCATGGCCACGACATTGGTGACCGGGCGCTGGCGGGGGCGGATCAATTCCTCCAGCATCCAGATCGGCACGGTCTGCTGCTGGCCGGCGGTGAAGGTGGTGACGATGACCTCGTCGAAGGACAGCGCGAAGGCCAGCATGCCGCCGGCAAGGAGTGCTGTGGCGATGTTGGGCAGCACGACGTGCCTGAACGTCTGGAAGCCGTCGGCGCCGAGGTCCATCGAGGCCTCGATCATCGAGCCGGAGGTGCGGCGGAAGCGGGCGACGGCGTTGTTGTAGACGACGACCACGCAGAAGGTGGCGTGGCCGAGCACGATCGTCCAGAAAGAGAACGGGATGTCGGCCAGCGCGAAGGCCGAACGCAGCGCGATGCCGGTGATGATGCCGGGCAGCGCGATCGGCAGGATGACCAGCAGCGAGATGGTCTCGCGGCCGAAGAAGCGCGTCTGCGAGACTGCCGCGGCGCAGAGCGTGCCAAGCACCAATGCGATCGCCGTCGAGATGGCGGCGACGCGGATCGACAGCGACAGCGCCTCCCACACGTCCGGGCGGTTCCAGGTGACGGCGAACCATTGCGTGGTGAGCCCCGGCGGCGGCCAGACGAAGCTCTTCTCCTCGGTCGTGAAGGCGTAGACGAAGATCAAGAGGATCGGCAGGTGCAGGAAGAGCAGGCCGCAGGCAGCGGCGATCTTCAGGCGAAGCGGGGCGGATTGGCCGCGATCAGAGCGCATCGAAGGCCCCCATGCGCTTGGCGCCCCAAAGGTAGAAGCCCATGATGACGATCGGCACCACGGTGAAGGCGGCGGCTAAAGGGATGTTGCCGGCGGTGCCTTGCTGCGAATAGACGGCCTGGCCGATGAACAGGCGCGAGGTGCCGATGATCTGCGGGATGATGTAGTCGCCGAGCGTCAGCGAGAAGGTGAAGATCGAGCCTGCAACGATGCCCGGCAGCGCCAGCGGAAACAGCACGTTGCGGAAAGTCTGCCCGGGCGAGGCGCCGAGATCGGACGAGGCCTCGACCAGGTTGCCGGGCACGCGCTCGAGCGCCGCCTGGACGGGGAGGATCATGAATGGCAGCCAGAC
>NZ_RZSL01000599.1:0-3535 GCF_003997355.1 Mesorhizobium sp. M1E.F.Ca.ET.041.01.1.1
CCCGGCGGGTTTTCCGGGCAAGGAGCCTGGTTTTGGATCGCAACGGCAGTTTTCCAGCCAATATCGCGGATTTTTCGTCCGAGCCCGACGACGCATTGGCCGGAGTCACCGTCATCGTCTGCTCGTCCTGCCGCGACGAGACCGGCTCGGACGCGCATCCGCGCGCCGGCGCCCTGCTTGCCGAAGACACGCGACGCGCCGCATCGGACGAAAACATCCGCATCCGCACCGTCGAATGCCTAGGCAATTGCAAGCGCCGCCTGAGCGCAGCGCTCCTGCGCGACGGCTGCTGGAGCTACGTCTTCGGCGACCTGGAAACCGCCAGCGGCGCCGACCTCGTCGCCGGCGCAAAACTCTTCGCCACCGCGACCGACGGCCTTATCCCCTGGCGCGGCCGGCCCGATTCCCTCAAGCGCGGCCTTGTCGCCCGCATCCCTCCTCTCGACCTCCTGAAGGACTGACCATGAACGCCTCCGTCTCCCGTGTTCCCTGCACCGTCGTCACCGGCTTCCTCGGCGCCGGCAAGACGACGCTGATCCGCAACCTGCTCGAAAACGCCAAAGGCAAGCGACTGGCGATCATCGTCAACGAATTCGGTGATGTCGGCATCGACGGCGAGATCCTGAAAGGCTGCGGCATCGACACCTGTCCCGAGGAAAACATCGTCGAGCTCGCCAATGGCTGCATCTGCTGCACCGTCGCCGACGACTTCGTCCCGGCGCTCGACCAGATCCTGTCGCTTAACCCCAAGGTCGACCACATCCTGATCGAAACCTCGGGCCTCGCTCTGCCGAAGCCGCTGGTGCAAGCCTTTCAGTGGCCTAGCGTGAAGAGCCGCGTCACCGTCGATGGCGTCATCGCCGTGGTCGATGGCCCGGCGCTGGCCGATGGCCGCGTCGCCTCCGACATGGACGCCCTGCAGGCGCAGCGCGCCGCCGACGACTCGCTCGACCATGACGATCCGGTCGAGGAGGTGTTCGAGGACCAGATCGCCTGCGCCGACCTGATCATCCTGTCGAAGAGCGACCTGATGGACGCGGCCGGCTCGCAGCGCGCCA
This sequence comes from Mesorhizobium sp. M1E.F.Ca.ET.041.01.1.1, assembly GCF_003997355.1. Lineage (NCBI taxonomy): Bacteria > Pseudomonadati > Pseudomonadota > Alphaproteobacteria > Hyphomicrobiales > Phyllobacteriaceae > Mesorhizobium > Mesorhizobium sp. M1E.F.Ca.ET.041.01.1.1. The sequence continues at coordinate 1,059 of NZ_RZSL01000599.1, forward strand.
ACGCCGTCATCGGCGAGCATGTGGCGCGGGCCGTGAAAGTCGTGCCGACCACGCACGGCAAGGTCGATCCGTCGGTGTTGCTCGGCCTCGGCCTTGCCGTCGAGGACGACATCGAAAACCGCAAGACGCACCACGACGACGAGCTCGAACATGAGCACGACGATTTTGATTCCTTCGTCATCGATATCCCGTCGATCTCGCATCCGGACGAGCTGGCGAAGCGCGTCGCCCTTGCGGCCGAGCAGGAAAACGTGCTGCGCGTCAAAGGCTTCGTCGAGGTTGGCGGCAAGCCGATGCGGCTTCTGCTGCAGGCCGTCGGCCCGCGCGTCAACCACTATTACGATCGCGCCTGGACCGCCGAGGACGACCGCCGCTCGCGGCTCGTCGTCATCGGCCTCAAGGGGCTCAATCGCCCGGCGGTCGAACGTATCCTCGCCGGCTGAGGCAAGCACGAAAAGCGATGCATATCCTCACCACGACATCCGCCTCGCTCGACGATCTCGCCGAGCCGATCGATCTCAGGCAGACGCCTGCGGATGTCGTGGCGCTGTCCTTCACCGACAGCGACCTCGCCGGCCTGGCCGCTGCGTGGAAAGCGGACGCGGAACACCTGCCGTCGATGCGGCTCGCAGCACTTCGCGACCTCCGCCACCCGATGTCGGTCGACCTCTGGATCGACAGCGTCGCCCGTCATGCCAAGGTCGTTCTGGTCCGCATCCTCGGCGGCTACGACTGGTGGCGCTATGGCTGCGATCAGCTCGCGACGGTGGCGCGCGAGCGCGGCATCAAGCTCGCGCTGCTGCCCGGCGAAAGCCATGACGAGGATCAGCGGCTAATCGAGGGCTCGACGCTGCCGCGCGCCGAGTTGGACGCCTTGCTCGGCTATTTCCGCGAGGGCGGCCCGGCCAATATGCGCGCGCTGGTGCAAAGGCTGGCGCGGCTTGCCGGATCGGATGCCGCGGCGGCCGAACCGGTCAGCGTGCCGAAGGCGGGTTATTACGAGCCCGGTCGCGGCGTGGTCCCCCTCCCCCTTGAGGGGAGGGTCCGGCCGCAGGCCGGGGGTGGGGTCCTCCGCGACACGCGCCGGCACCATGAAGAACGACCACAGGAAGAGACGTTAAGCCCAGTCGTCCCGACCCCTCCCGGCCCTGCGGGCCACCCTCCCCTCGAGGGGGAGGGAAACGCCGCGTCCATCATCCCCATCCTCTTCTATCGCTCCATGCTACTTGCCGCCGACATAGCGCCGATAGATGCCCTCGCGGAAGCATTGCGGCTGCAAGGCATGGCGCCCGCGCCGATCTTCGTGTCCAGCCTCAAGGATAGAGCCTCGCTGGATTTCGTCGAAACCGCCCTCGCCTCACTGAACCCGGCCGCCATCATCACCGCCACCGCCTTTGCCTCCGGCGCGGAACCCGGCGCCGAAACACTTTTCGACCGCGCCGGCGTGCCGGTCTTCCAGGTCATCGTCGCCACGACGAGGCGCGAGGTCTGGGAGAAGAACCAGCGCGGCCTGGCGTCAGCAGACCTCGCCATGCATGTCGTGCTGCCAGAACTCGACGGCCGTATCCTGGCCGGCGCGATCTCGTTCAAGGGCGCGGTTGAGACCGACCCGGCGCTGGCCTTCCGCGCCTTCGCCAACCGGCCGGAACTGAACCGCGTCGAGCAGGTCGCCAAGCGCATCGCCGCGTTCATTCGCTTGCAACGGACGCAGCGGGCCAAGCGCAAGCTGGCGATCCTGATCCCCGACTATCCGAGCGCGCCGGGGCGGACTGGCTACGCGGTTGGCTTGGACGTGCCGTCCAGCGTGCTCGCCATGCTGCATGACCTGAAGGAACAGGGCTATGCGGTTGACAGGATTCCACAATCGCCGCGCGCGTTGCTGGATGCGCTGGAGATGGGCGGGCAAGGTCTCGCCTTCGAGGACTACCTCGCGTTCTCGACCGAGTTGCCAGAAGTCGCGCGTAACGCTGTCGGGGCGGCATGGGGAGCTAGCCACGAAGCTCACGTCAATGCGCCCCCCTCTGTCCTGCCGGACATCTCCCCCTCTAGGGGGGAGATTGAGCCCTCATCGCCGCTTTCGCCAATCGCAACAGCTGGAAAAGAAGCGCTGCCGGCGGCACTGCTAATCTCCCTCCTTGAGGGGGAGATGTCCGGCAGGACAGAGGGGGGCGCGACAGAACGCCGACCTTCGCAGACAAGCCCCGACACCCACTTCCCCTTCCGCGCCGCGACCTTCGGCAACATCACCGTAGCGCTGGCCCCTGATCGCGGCCGCTCGGCCGACCGCCGCGCCGACTATCACGACCCCACTCTCCCTCCCCGCCGCGAATTGATCGCCTTCGGCCTCTGGCTGCGGAAATCGCTCGGCGTGCACGCCATCGTCCATGTCGGCGCGCACGGCACTCTGGAGTGGCTGCCGGGCAAGACGGTCGCGGTCTCGGAAAGCTGCTTTCCCGAGATCGTCACCGGCTCGCTGC
>NZ_RZSL01000059.1:0-18265 GCF_003997355.1 Mesorhizobium sp. M1E.F.Ca.ET.041.01.1.1
GGCTGACATAGGCATAGAGCGTCTGTGGCCGGACGTTGAGCCGCGCCAGCGCTTCCTCCCGCGTCAGCCATTCGGACATATCGCTCCGCGCCTATATTGATTCAGTTGATCAAGATTGATGCATTGATTGCGCAGCATTAATTGCAATGCACAAAAGGTCAAGGAGACAGTCATGGCGAACGGGCTCGATGATGTTGTGGCGGCGGACACGGTTCTTTCTGATGTCGACGGCGCCGGCGGATATCTCACCATCCGAGGCCACTCGCTGACGGAGCTGGCCGGTCGCTGGCGCTTCGGCCAGGTGGTCCGGCTGCTGTTCGACGGCTTTTTCGACCGGCTTCCCGGCGACAACGAACTGGAGAAGGCGATCGGCAAAGCGCGCGTCGAGGTTTTCGAACGGCTGCAGCCGATGCTCGCTGAACTCGCGCCGCTCGATATCTACAGCGCCATGCGCGCCGGCATCGCCCTGCTGCCGGATGGCGGGGAGCTTGCCGATGCGCTCAGGCTGATCGCGGCACCGGCGGTGCTGACGCCGGCCCTGCTGCGGATCGCATGTGGGGGGAAGCCTCTTCCCCCGGACGATCGTGCCGACCATGCCGCCGATATGCTCAGAATGCTCGGCGGCACCGCATCGCCTGCGCTCGCCAAGGCGCTCGACACCTATCTGGTGACGGTCTGCGACCATGGGCTCAATGCCTCGACCTTCGCGACGCGGGTGGTGGCGTCGACGCAGGCGGGCTTGACCTCGGCGATCCTCGCCGGGCTCGGCGCGCTCAAGGGTCCGCTGCATGGCGGCGCGCCGGGACCGGTGATCGAGATGCTCGACGCCATCGAGGCGAGCGGCGACGCCGCAGCCCGGCTGCGCGGCGAGATCGCGCGCGGCGGGCGCATCATGGGCTTCGGCCATCGCATCTACCGCGTGCGCGATCCGCGCGCCGACGTGCTGAAGGCGGTCGTGCGCCAGCTCGGCGCCCGCAAAGAGACGGCTAGCCGGAAGACGGGCAGCCGGCTGGCCTTCGCCGAAAAAGTGGAGCAGGCGGCGCTCGACGTGCTCAAGGTCGCAAAGCCGCAGCGCTCGATCCAGACCAATGTCGAATTCTATACGGCGCTGCTGCTCGAAGCCGCCGGCTTCCCGAAAGAGGCGTTCTCCAACGTCTTTGCCGCCGGCCGCGTCGCCGGCTGGATTGCACACGCACGCGAGCAGCAGGCGACCGGCCGCCTGATCCGGCCGCAGTCGCGCTATGTCGGGCCGGTGCCGGATCTGGTGGCTTGAACCTAGTTCCTCGCCCCACTTCGACTGCGGCATGCACACATTTCCAAGCGGCTGGTCTTTGGCTATAGCGTGCATGGCAGCTTGGCGCATGCATTGTCTAGTAGCGCTGGTCGACCCCCACTCCGTCTCGGCTACGCCGAGCCACCTCTCCCCCGATCGACGGGGTAGAGGAAAGGCGCCAAGCTTTTTGCCGTCAACGCTCGTCCAGCAACGCTCCCTTCCTTTCCCTCCGGAGGGGGGAAAGGTGGCGCTGCGAAGCAGCGACGGATTGGGGGAACCACGTGGCAATCAAGCCTCAGCCTTATCAGTCACGCCAGTCATAGAAGATGTGTGCATCCCCCGGCCACTTTCGTGGGGCGAGGAAAGAGTCCCATGGCCGAAATTTCAACCGGTCACGCTTGTGTGTTCGTGTTCTTGCCTTGGTTCGTCCTTATATGCTGCACTGCAACATAAGCTGATAGCAGCGGCTCCGCCCAAGTGACGCAAGGGCAGCCCAAAGCCTCGAGACAAGGAACGGCATGGCGAAGAACGGCAAGGCGGAGGACAAGAAGAAGATCAACATCGCTCTCCAGGGCGGCGGCTCGCACGGCGCCTTCTCCTGGGGCGTGCTCGACCGGCTGCTCGAGGATGGGCGGCTGGAGATCGCGGCCGTGTCCGGCACCAGCGCCGGCGCCATGAACGCTGTGGCGCTGGCCGATGGGTTCGTGCGCGGCGGCGTCGAGGGCGCGCGCAGGAAGCTCGACGATTTCTGGCGTGCTGTGGCCTCGAAAGGCCGCTTCAGCCCGGTGCAGCGCATGCCGTGGGATGTCGTGTGGGGCAACTGGTCGATCGAGAACACGCCGGGCTACCTCTTCTTCGACACCATGTCGCGGGTCTTCTCGCCCTACGTCGCCAACCCACTCGGCCTCAACCCGCTGCGCGACGTGGTCGAGAAGGAGATCGACTTCCGCAATGTGCGCGCCTGCAAGTCGATAGAGCTCTTCATCTCGGCGACCAATGTCGAGACCGGGCAACTGCGCGTCTTCTCCGACGGCGAGATCGACCTCGACACGGTGATGGCCTCTGCCTGCCTGCCGCAGTTGTTCCGTGCCGTCGAGATCAAGGGCGTGCCCTACTGGGATGGCGGCTATGGCGGCAATCCGGCGCTCTTTCCCTTCTTCAAGACGGCGGCGACCGAGGACGTGCTTTTGGTGCAGATCAATCCGGTGGTGCGCGAAGGCACGCCGAAAAGCGCCAACGAGATCCAGAACCGCATCGACGAGATCACCTTCAACGCCGGGCTGCTGCGCGAATTCCGCTCGATCGCCTTCGTCAAGGAACTGATCGCGGCCGGCCGCCTGCCGCATGGCGAATACCGCGATATCCGCATGCACCGTATCGATGCCGACGAGGCGTTCAAGGATCTCTCGGCCTCGTCGAAGGTCAATGCAGAATGGGCCTTCCTCGCCTATCTGCGCGACCTTGGCCGAAATGCGGCCAGTGACTGGCTGGAGGAGAACTACGACGCCGTCGGCAGCCAAGCGACGCTCGACCTGTCGGGCGAGCTCGACGACGGCTTCAAGCCGGTGCATGGTCCGGCGCCGGGCCGGCGGGTCAAGGAATTCCTCGCCGCACACCTGAAGCCGGAGGCGGCGCGCCGCCGGGCGTAGAACCGCCTCCAGACCCCTTGCGTGCATTTTAGGCTGCGCTGAAACTTACCCAGCGGAACCGGCGGCGCGCTGGATTCACCTGCGCTGCGCGAGTAGTTTACCTCTACGTAAACGGGAGGTGGCGATGCTGCAGACCAGACAGAACGCTCTCGGGATCAGGTTTGAAGCGCAGTGCAGGGCCTTCGAGGCGGAACCCTTCCCCAGCCTCGAGGTGCGGAAGGATCGGCTGAAGCGGCTGCTGGCACTGACCGAAAGGCATGAAGCCGAGATCTGTGCTGCGATCGACAGCGATTTCACTGGACGGGCGGTGCAGGAAACGCGGCTTGCGGAACTTTTTGTCGTCCGCGCGGGGATCAGGCATGCCGTTCGGCATCTGCGCGGCTGGATGCGCGAGCGCCGCGTCGCCACCAGCCTGCCGTTCCTGCCGGGGCGCAATCGCCTTTTGCCGCAGCCGCTTGGCGTCGTCGGCATCGTGTCGCCCTGGAACTATCCCTTCCAGCTCGCCATGGCGCCTGCGACCGCAGCGCTTGCCGCCGGCAACCGCGTGCTGATCAAGCCGTCCGAGCTGACGCCGAAATTTTCGGACCTGCTCGCCCGTCTCGTCGACGAGCATTTCTCTGCCGACGAGATGAGCGTGGTGGTCGGCGATGCCGAGGTCGGCAAGGCATTCGTGTCGATGCCTTTCGACCATCTCCTGTTCACCGGCTCCACCGCCGTCGGCCGGCAGGTGGCGCTGGCCGCAGCCGCCAATCTGACGCCGGTGACGCTCGAGCTCGGCGGCAAGTCGCCGGCGATCTTCGATCAGTCCTGCGATCTCGACGCCGCTGTCGCAAGCGTCGCCTATGGCAAGCTTTTGAATGCTGGTCAGACCTGCATTGCGCCGGACTATCTGATGGTCCCGCGAGGGCAGGGTGCCGCGATCGCCGCGAAGCTCGCCGCCGCGATGGGGCGGCTCTATCCGCGCCTGCGCGACAATCCCGACTACACGGCAATCGTCAGCGAGCGGCACCATCAGCGTTTGAGCGATATGATCGCCGAGGCCCGCGACAGCGGCGCCGATATAACCGAGGTCAATCCGGCTAAGGAAAAGCTTGGCGTGAGTGATCGCAAAATGGCGCCCGTGCTGGTCAGGAATGCCGGCGAGAATTTGCGGCTGATGCGCGAGGAAATCTTCGGGCCGGTGCTGCCGATCCTCGAATATGGCACGGTCGACGACGCCATCGAGCACGTCAACCGTGGCGAGCGGCCGCTGGCACTCTACTGGTTCGGCAAGGACAGCGCGAATCGCCGAAGGGTGATGCGGGAAACCGTGGCCGGCGGCGTGACGGTCAACGACTGCATGATGCATCTGGTGCAGGAGAGGCAGCCATTCGGCGGCGTCGGCGAGAGCGGCATGGGCGCCTATCACGGCGAATGGGGTTTCCGGACCTTCAGCAAGGAAAAGCCGATTTTCGTCCAGTCCAGGCTGAGCGCCGGCGGGTTGCTCAGACCGCCCTATGGTGGAACATTCGAGCGGCTGTTCCGGTTGCTGAACCTCATCACCTGACAGCATTATTTTCGAAGTGGCGCGTCCTTCACATTGTCTCGTGCCAATGCAGCAAGTCATTGCGCGAAAAATTTCCACATCATACTGACACCTACTGCCATTGAACGGTTGGACGAGCGAAAAATCTGCCCGGACGGGGAAAAGCCGGGCAGTCGAGTGTCGAAAAAATAGAATAGAGCCTGTCCGCCACGGCTGGAGGCGCAATGATGCTGCAATTTTTCTCACTATATTGCGCCGCAACTTTGAGGTAGAAGCGCCCTTCGCCGATCACGGCAAATTGAAGATGGCTTTGCGCGCACCCATATCGGCCGCGCGCCCGGGAGTCGAAGGCGCCGACCTCGCCAAGCCAGCAACGGAAAAATGACGATGCCGAAAATCAGGTTTCACAAGCTTGCAGCCATTGCTGTGCTCATCGGATTTGCTGCCTGGATGGCAACGGGCGAGTTCTCGTCCGTGGGCAGCGCCGCCGACCACCAGAAGGCAGGAGAGGCAGGCAAAGCCACGCAATCCGGGGCCGACAAGCCCAAGACGGCGGAGGCCGAGCCGAAGGCTGCGCCCCGCACCGTCGCGGTGGTGACGCCGCCGCGCAAGACATTTGCGCGCGCCATACGCATTTCCGGGCTGACCGAAGCCGACAAGCGGGCAGTGCTTGCCACGCGCGTCGGCGGCGTCATCGACAAGCTGCCGGTCAAGCAGGGCGACCACGTCAAGACGGGCGACCTGGTGCTGATGCTCGCCGCCGAGGAGAAGATCTCGAACGTCGACAACGCCAGGCAGCTTCTGGTGCAGCGCAAGGCCGAGCTCGATGCCGCCGAACGGCTGGCCAAGACCGGCAACCTGCCCAAGCTGCAGCTCGACACCGCGCGCTCGAACCTGACGGCGGCGCAGTCGATGCTGGAGACCGCGCAGGCCGAACTCGACCGCAACGAAGTGAAGGCGCCGTTCGATGGCGTCATCGATCGCGTGCCGGTCGAGCTTGGCAGCTCGGTCATGCAGGGCGGCGAGGTGGCCACCATCCTGAAGCTCGATCCGGTGATCGCGCGCGGCGAGATCAGCGAACGCGACCTGCGCTACATCAAGATCGGCGACGAGGCCAATGTGCGCCTGGTCAACGACCAGAAGGTCACCGGCACGGTGCGCTATATCAGCCGCGATGCCTCATCGCAGACCCGCACCTTCCGTGTCGAGGTGGCGATCCCCAACGGGGACGGCTCGATCCCCGCCGGCATGACGGCCGAGATCGCGCTCAGCGCCGAGCCGACCGACGCGGTGCTGCTGCCGCGCTCGGTGGTCACTCTGGGCGACAAGGGCGACCTCGGCATCCGCGCCGTCGGCAAGGACGACAAGGTGGCGTTCTTCCCGATCGACCTCGTCGACGACACCCCGACGGGACTGGTGCTCGGCGGCATTCCGCAGGACGCGCGCATCATCGTCGCCGGCCAGGAACTGGTGAAGGAAGGCGATCTGGTGAAGCCCGTCGAGGCCGACCAGGCGACCATCAACAAGCTGATCAGCGAAGCTGCCGCCGGCACGCAGTAGCGCGACCGCCAGGCGCGCCGGGCTTGCCCCGGCGCCGCCGGCCAGTGTCGCCGCCCACATGGAAACAGCAGGCATAGGTCATGGATATCGTCAGACTCGCCATCCACAACGCCCGCCTCACAATATCGGCGCTGATGTTCCTGCTTGCCGCCGGCTGGGTCGCCTATCAGTCGACGCCGAAGGAAGCGGAACCCGACGTTCCGATTCCGATGATGTATGTCAGCCTGATCTATCAGGGCATCTCGCCGGAAGACTCCGAACGCCTGCTGCTGAGGCCGATGGAGAGCAAGCTCAAGAGCCTCAAGGGGCTGAAGGAGATGCGCTCGGCCGCGTTCCAGGGCGGCGGCTATGTGCTGGTCGAATTCCAGCCGCAGACCGATCTGGCCACGGCGCTGCAGGATACGCGCAGCAAGGTGCAGGATGCCAAGGCCGACCTGCCGCAGGCGGCCGAGGAGCCGACGGTCAACGAGGTCAACGTCTCGGAATTCCCGGTTCTCGTCGTGACGCTTTCCGGCGACGTGCCGGAGCGCGTGCTGACGGCAGCGGCGCGTGAATTGCGCGACCGCATCGAGGAAGTGCCGGGCGTGCTGGAAGGTTCGCTGCAGGGCGCGCGCGACGATTTGGTCGAAGTCGTCGTCGACCCGGTCAAGCTCTCCTCCTACGGGCTGCAGCTCGACCAGGTGATGCAGGGCGTCGGCGCCTCCAACAGCCTGGTCGCGGCCGGCAACCTCGAAGGCTCCGAAGGCAAATACGCGGTCAAGGTGCCGTCGCTGATCGAGACGCCCGAGGATGTCGCCAACCTGCCGGTCGTCGCCACGCCGAACGCCGTGGTGCAGGCCAAGGACATCGCCACCATCCGCTCGACCTTCAAGGACGCCGAGACGGTGACCCGCCTCGACGGCAAGCCGGCGATCGCCATCGAGGTGAAAAAGCGCATCGGCGCCAACCTGATCGACACGCTGAACCATGTCAGGGAAGTGTCGGACAATTTCATCAAGACGATGCCCGAGGGCATGCACGTCACCTACACGCAGGACAAGTCGGTCTTCGTCAACCAACTGCTCGGCGACCTGCAGAACCATGTGATGATCGCGGTCATCCTGGTGTTCATCGTCATCCTCTACGCGCTGTCGGGGCGGGCCTCGCTGCTCATCGGCCTCGCCATCCCCTCATCCTTCCTGATCGGCATCCTGCTGCTGGCGATGATGGGCTACACGATCAACATGATCGTGCTGTTCAGCCTCATCCTGGCGGTCGGCATGCTGGTGGACGATGCCATCATCGTCACCGAATTCGCCGAGCGGCGCATGAGCGAGGGCATGCCGAAGGCGGATGCCTTCGCCTTGGCCGCCAAGCGCATGGCCGGCCCGGTGATCGCGGCGACGATGACGCGTATCGCCGCGTTCTCGCCGCTGCTCTTCTGGCCGGGCATCATCGGCGACTTCATGAAGTACATGCCGATCACGCTGATCGTGACTCTGTCGGCCTCGATGCTCTACGCGCTGGTGTTCGCGCCGACGCTGGGCGCCATCTTCGCCAAGGCGCCGGCGCATCATGAGGAGAGCAATCGCGACGGCTGGTACATGGCGCTGGTCAAGCAGGCGGTGCGCTTCCCGATCACCGTCATCCTGCTCACCGTCGGCCTGCTGGTCGGCGTCGGCTTCGCCTATTCGAAATACGGCGCCGGCGTCGAGTTCTTCCCCAATGTCGAGCCGGATTACGGCCTGCTCTATGTGCATGCCCGCGGCAATCTTTCGCTGGCCGAAATGGATGCCGCCACCAAGACGGCGGAAAACCGGCTGCTCGGCTGGCCGGGGGTGAAATCGGTCTATACGCGCGTCGGCAAGACGCAAGGCGGCGGCCAGGACATACCGGAAGACGTCGTCGGCGTGATCCAGTACGAGTTCGTCGACTGGCGCGAGCGCAAGTCCGCCAACCAGATCCTCGACGACCTGCGTGCGGTGATGGCCGGCATTCCCGGCGTAGATGTCGAAGTGCGCGTGCCGGAAGCCGGCCCGCCGACCGGCAAGCCGATCCAGATCAGGCTTTCGGCCGCGGATCCTGCCGGGCTCGACGACAAGGCGCGCGCCGTCGCCGCGCGCATCGCCAAGATACCCAACGTCATCGATGTTTCGGACGGCCTGCCGCCGCCCGGCGTCGACTGGGCGCTCGAAGTCGACCGCGCCAAGGCCGCGCAATACGGCATCAGCCCGACCTCGGTGGGTACGGTGGTGCAACTGGTGACCAACGGCCTCAAGCTGTCGGAATACCGGCCGGCCGGCGCCGACGACGCGGTCGATATCCGGCTGCGCCTGCCGGAGGATCGGCGCACGCTGTCGACGCTGGACGAGCTTCGGGTGCAGACCTCGCAAGGATCGGTGCCGATCTCGAATTTCGTCGTCAGGAAGCCCGAGCCGACGGTCGGCATCCTCAATCGCATCGACGGCGCGCGCACCGTGGTGGTGCAGGCCAATGTCAGCGCCGGCGCGCAGGTGGCGGCGGTGCAGCAGGAGGTTACCAAGGCCGTCGCCGACATGGATCTCGGCAGCGGTATCCGCTGGAAGCTCGCCGGCTCCAACGAGGACAGTGCGGAAGCCAGCGCCTTCCTCAGCAAGGCCTTCGGCGCGGCGATCTTCCTGATCTTCCTGGTTCTGCTTGCGCAGTTCAACAAGTTCACCAGCGTGTGGCTCGTGCTGTCCTGCGTGGTCATGGCGACGATCGGCGTGTTCCTCGGATTGCTTCTGACAGGCGAGGCGTTCGGCATCGTCATGTCGGGCATCGGCGTCATCGCGCTCGCCGGCGTGGTGGTGAACAACAACATCGTTCTCATCGACACCTATGACCGGCTGCGCGAGGAAGGCTGGGACAAGATGGACGCGGTGCTGCAGACCTGCCGCGAGCGCGCGCGGCCGGTGGTGCTGACGGCGGTTTCGGCCATCCTCGGCGTGCTGCCGATCGCCTTCGGCCTCGGCCTCGAAATCTTCCATCACGAGACGACGATTAACGCGCCGTCGACGCAATGGTGGATTTCGCTGTCCTCGGCGATCGTGTTCGGCCTGTCCTTCGCCACCTTGCTCACGCTGGTGGTGACGCCTTCGATGCTGATGGTGTTCACCCGCGCCAAGGTGAAGCCCGGCGCGCGGCGCGGCTGGTTCAGCCGCCTGTTCCGCCTCGGCAAGGGCAAGGTCGTGACCGACGAACCGGGCAAGGAAGCCAACGCCGAGCCGGAGGTCGCCTTCCCGAAAGCCGCGGAATAGCGGGATTTCGAAGCCCGAATGCGAAGAGCCGTCCGGGAACAACCGGGCGGCTTTTTGCATTGTTCCCTTGAAGTTCAACCAGACGGCGAGGGCTTTTCATGACGATCGGTACACTTCTTGTAATAATCCTGATCCTGATCCTGATCGGCGCAGTGCCTGCTTGGCCGCATTCGCGGGCCTGGGGCTACGGCCCATCGGGGATCGTCGGCGTCATCCTGGTCATTCTGCTGATCATGTTGCTGTTGGGCCGGGTCTGATCGATTTGCGGCCGGGCTTCAGAGCCCGGCCGTTTCATTTCCAGGAGCTCCTTGCCTTGATCAGGCGGCCTCGCGCGAGGGTGCGACGGCGATGCCGATATCCTGGATGGCTTCCGCCACCGCCCGGTCGAGCGGCGTGTGCGGGATTTCGCCGATGATTTCCTGCAGCCGCGTCGAGGTCAGCCGGTGCGCCTCGAAGCGCAGATAGGACATCGACACGATCTCGCGCCACATGGCCACGAACGGACTGCCGGCGCGCAGCACCCACCAGGGCATGAAAGAGAGCTTGAGCTTGCGTCCCAGCGCCTTTTCGGCCGCAGCCTTGATGTCGAGGTCGGTGACGGCATGGCCCGGGAAGTTGATGGCTTCGTAGGAGCCGAGCTTGTCGAGGTTACGCGCCAGTCCGACGAAGGCGACCGCAAAGTCCGGCAGATAGGCCCATTCATGCACGAGGTCGGCGGGGCCGGGCGCGGTGTAGACGCCCTTCTCCATCTTGGCGGCGACGACGAGGTCGAACCAGGAACCGGTGCCGGTGCCGCCGAAGAAGTCGCCGGCCCGCAGGACGATGGTGCGCACGCGGCCGGCATCGGCCTCGCGGCGGAACAGATCTTCCATGGCGCAGCGGATGCGGCCCTTCTCGGTGGTCGGATGGAACGGCGTCTCCTCCGTGACCACCTGCGGCATCGGCGAGCCGTAATTGTAGACGGTGCCGGGGAAGAGGTGCAGCGCGCCATTCGCGCGGCAAGCGGCCATGACGTTCTCGGCCATCGGCAGGCATTTGCCCCAGTCGGTGTAGATCGGGTTGAGGCCGTTGAAGATGATGTCGACGCCTTGCGTTGCGCGGATCAGGGACTCGCGGTCGAGCGCATCGCCGGCGACAGCGGTTGCGCCCTTGAGCTCGGCCGGCACCTTGCCGGTGCGGGTGACGGCGCGGACGTCGAAACCGGCGTCGATGAAAGCCTTGCCAACCACGCGGCCGAGCCGGCCATTGGCGCCCAGAATTGCGATCTTGGTCATTGTTCGTCTCCGTTGCTTGCGTTTGCCCGCCTAATCTGGACACTCCGGAAACGAATGGAAATTGACTGAATCTGGCGATCTGATATTCAAAAATGAATGAAGGAATTCGACTGGAACCTGATCAAGAGCTTCGTGGCGGTCGCCGAGACCGGCAGCCTTTCGGCGGCCGCGCGCAGCCTTGAAGCCAGCCAGCCGACGCTCGGCCGCCACATCGGCGAATTGGAGCAGGCGCTCGGCGTCACGCTGTTCCGGCGCGGGCGGCGCGGCTACGAGCTGACGGAAGCCGGCAGCGTGCTCTATGAGCGCGGCCGAGCGGTCAGCGAGCAGGCCAATGCCTTCTCGCTGCTGGCGCTGGGATCGGTCGAGGCGATCGAAGGCACGGTGCGGATTGCCGCCTCGGAGGTGGTCGCGGCCTATGTGCTGCCGCGGTTGACGGCGCGCCTTGGCGAGGAGGAGCCGGGCATCGAGGTCGAGATCGTCGCCTCCAACCAGGTCGAGAACCTGCTGCGCCGCGATGCCGACATCGCCATCCGCATGGTCAGGCCGGCACAGAACGAATTGGTGGCGCGCAAGGTCACCGACATTCGGCTCTGCCTGTGTGCAGCCCGATCCTATCTCGAGCGACACGGCCGGCCGGAAAAACCAGCAGACCTCGCTGACCATGCCCTGGTGGGGTTCGACCGCAGCGACGAGATCATTCGCGGCTTCGCCGCCTTCGGCGTTCCGGTCGGCCGCAGCCACTTCCGCTTCAGGACCGACAACCAGATCGTGCTCTGGGAGGCGGTGCGGACGGGCAACGGCATCGGCCTTGGCCAGAAGCCGCTGGTAGACCGCGACCCAGATGTGGAGACGCTGTTGCCGGAAGTTCCCTTGCCCGTGTTGCCGGTGTGGCTCGCCATGCACCGCGATGTGCGCACCAGCATGCGCATCCGCCGCGTGGCGGATTTCCTCCATGAGGAGCTGAAGCGCTATTCGGCCGGCGCTGGAGCGGGGGCGAACTCGGCCCGGTGAGCGAGGCCCGCCATCAACAGCACGATGACCAGCAGGCCGGAGAGCGCGACGAAGATCGGGCCGAAGCTCGATCTCTCGGCGACGAAGCCGATCGCCGACGGCGCCACCAGAATGCCGGAATAGCCCATGGTGGTGACGACGCTCATGCCGGTGCCGGAGGACATGCCTTCCTGGTTGCCGCCGGCCGAAAACAGGATCGGCACCATGTTGGCGATGCCGAAGCCGCAGAAGGCGAAAGCGGCAATGGCAAGATAAGGCGAGGGCGAGAGGCCCGCCACCAGCATGCCGGCGGCGGCGACAAGGGCCGAGCCGCGCAGCGTCGCCACGGCGCCGAAGCGGTTGCGCACGCCGTCGCCCAGGAAGCGCATCAGCGCCATGACGCCGGAGAAGGCGGCGTAGGCGAGGCCGGCAATCGCAAGATCGGCGCCGAGCTCCTGATGGAGGTAGAGCGCCGCCCAGTCGAGCACCGCACCCTCGGAGACCATGGTGAGCAGCGCCATCAGCCCGACCAGATAGACGATTGGGTAGCGCGGCAGCGCGAATTTCTGGTGCTCGGCGACCCGAGGCCTGTCCTCGGCGACGAGGTAACGAATGGCAAGGGCGATGATGGCGAAGGCGATCACGGTCACCACGATGGCGTGGGTGAGATGGCCGTAATTCTGGATGGAGTAGCCGCCGAGCGCGCCGCCGGCGAAGCCGCCCAGGCTCCAGAAGCCATGCGAGGACGACATGATCGCGCGGGAAAGCCGGCGCTCGACGATAACGGCGTTGGAGTTCATGGCGACGTCCATGCCGCCGATCGAGCCGCCGAAGATAAGCATGGCGACGGCCGAGAGCGGCACGTTGGGCGCCAGCGCCACGACCAGCAGGCCGAAGCTGCCGCAGAGGCCGAACCAGCGCAGCACGCTGCGCGAGCCGTGCCCGGAAATGAGATGGCCGCACCAGGTCATCGCCATGACCGCGCCGACGCCGAACAGCAGAATCAGCAAACCGAGCGTGAATTTCGAAATGTCCAGACGGGTGAGGAACACCGGGATCTGCGGCGCCCAACTGCCGGTGAGGAAGCCATTGGCAAGGAAAATCCCGGCAACTGCCCAGCGGCCGCGCGTCGCGGCTGGCATTGTGGTTTGCAGGCTCATGCTTTGAAATCCGGTGCGCCGCCCGATTTTTGCGGCAAATTAGATCGATTCAACCTTCAGTCAAGCGCTGCCGGCCGAAAGCGCTTGGGCCAAGCGCGTCGGCAATCCGGCGCTTCCCGCCCGCACCGGAACGCGGCACAGTCGCGGTATCCATTCCCAAGACATCACAGGACCGCCGCATGACCGCTCTGCTTCCCGCCGAACTCGCCTGGTACGCCACCGGCCGCTTCTATCGCGCCAAGGATGGCGCAGTGGCCGACTACGGATATTTCCTGCATCTGCCTTTCCCCGACGTGCCGCTGTTCGACGGCAAGCGCGCCGAGACGGCAGCGCATTTCACTTTCGCCGCAAGGCCGTTCAAGGCTCAGGGGATCGACAACGGCGCGTTGTCGCTCGGGCTCGATCCGGTGGGGGAGTTCTCGCTCTATCTGCAGCGCCGGCCGATGGGGACCTTCGACGATCCGGCTTCGTTCGAGCAAGGCGAATGCATCGCCACCTTCCGCCGCACCAGCCTGGTGGCGGGCACGACGGTCGCGGTCTCCGCCGGCACGACGATGGTGCAACTGATCGCCACCAACGTGTTCTCCGCGCGCCTGGTCGCCAGCACAGCGTTTGAGTTCGACGGCGGCCGCCATGATCTGGCGCGCCATCTCGGCGAGGGCGTCACCCAGTTCGGCACCTCCGCAGCAACGCCGATCGTGCCGCCGCCGGCCGGTTATGATCTGGTGCTGCCGTTCACGGGGTCAGCCATAGCGTTGGGCCGAGCCGGTTAGGGGCCTCAACGCAGGATCGAGGGCTCCGCTGGAGCAGTTCACCGTTTCACGGAAACGGCGACCCGCTCTATCTCTTTGTTTTGACGCAATTCCGGACGGAAAGCCGTTTCACACCTTTCCTGGAATTGCTCTAGTGATCCTTGGGGCGCTTGGCCTCGAACTCCGCCTTCTTGGCGTCCGACGCCTCGGTCTGGTTGAGCGCCTGCCATTCGGCATAAGGCATGCCGTAGATGATCTCGCGCGATTCATCCTTCGACAAAGCAACGCCATCGGCCTCGGCGGCCTCGCGATACCAGTTCGACAGGCAATTGCGGCAGAAGCCGGCGAGGTTCATCAGGTCGATATTCTGGACGTCGCCGCGCTGGCGCAGGTGATCGACCAGCCGGCGGAAGGCTGCGGCCTCGAAATCGCGTTTCTGCTCGTCGCTGAGTTCGGTCATTTGTCTGTTCCCGGCCTGACGGCCTTCATGCTGGCCCGGTGCGCGAGCCGAACATCTTCACCTGGTGTATATCGGCACGGCGGTCGATGGCGTCAACGATCGGCGCCAGCCGTTCGGCCCAGGCAAGAGCGCCGGCGCGGTCGGCGATCAGGTCCTGGCGGATTTCGATCAGCGCGTGGGCGTAGCCGTTGACGATGGCGTGGCGGAACATGGTGTCGCCGCGCAAGGCGCCGTCATAGGGTTCGTTGTCGCCGACGACGAGGTTTTCGTCCTCAGCCAGCATGTCGATCAGCGGCCGCGCCACGCGGTCGTCGAGGTCCCACAGGATGCCGACATGCCAGGGCCGGATGAAGCCTTGCATGCGCGGGGTGAAGGAATGCACCGAGAAGATGAACGGCGCTTTCCCCGAGGCGTGCGCCACGGAAGCGATCATGGCGCCGACGGCGTCGTGATAGGGCCGGTAGAAGCGGTCGAGACGCCGCTCCCGCTCCTCGGCGGCCATCGGATAGTTGCCCGGCACGATGGTGCCGTCATAGAGCTGACGGATCAGCGTCGGGTCGTCCTCGCCCCGGTTGGGATCGATCAACAGCCGCGAGAAGCCGGCAAGCACCGCCGGCGCGTCGAGCGCCCCCGCCAGCTCGCGCGTCACCGTCTCGACGCCGATGTCATAGGCGATGTGGCGCTCGAACTCGGCAGCCGGCAGGCCGAGGCTGCCATACTCCTCCGGCAGGTCGCGGCGGGCGTGATCGGCCAGAAGCACGATGCCTTTCTTGCGGTCGCCCTCGACGATATCGAAAGGCGCGAAAACTGTGGATCGGGTCATCGGCTGAAAATGGGTCGGTCGCTGGCATCCGGGCAGGGTGGTATCGTCATTCCACGAAGAGGACTGAGGCGCAATGCCGTTGTTTGGCCACGGTTTCTGCAAAAAATCCCGAATGGGACACAGAATCGTGCAGCGGGCCTCTCTAAATCGATTGGAATTGAACAAAACGGCGCGTTGACATGCGCCCGGAGTTTGCTGAAAAGGGGCTTCGAGAGATGCCGATGTGGTTCGTGAGGGGATTTGGAATGGTTTTCGCCGGCAGGCTGCGCAAGCGCCTGGCCCTGCCGCTCCTGATCTTTGGCGCGGGTTTCAGCGCGCTTTGCACGACCTCGCCTGCCCGCGCCGACTTCCGCGTCTGCAACGCGACGCAAAATCTGGTCGGCGTCGGCATCGGCTATCGTGCCAAGGCCGGCTGGATAACCGAGGGCTGGTGGCACATCGAAGGATCGACCTGCAAGACGCTGATCGAGGGACCGCTGTCATCAAGGTTTTACTATCTTTATGCAGAAGACGCCGAGCGCGGCGGGCGTTGGGACGGCCCGATCAACATGTGCGTCGCCGAAAAAGAGTTCAAGATTGCCGGCGTGAATGATTGCGTCGCCCGGGGCTTCCAGCGCGCCGGATTTCAGGAATATGACACGGGCGAGCAGGCAAGCTGGATGGTCCAGCTGACCGACGAGCCCGCAACGGGAGGCGCGCCAGCGACCCCTGCTCCGGGAACAAACAGTCAATGAGACGTATCCGCAAGGTCAAGATCCTCGCCACCATCGGTCCGGCTTCCTCGTCCGAGGAGATGCTGCGAAAGCTGTTCGAAGCTGGGGCCGATGTCTTCCGCATCAATATGAGCCATACGGACCACGAGCTGATGCGCACGCTGGTCGGCCGCATCCGCGCCGTCGAGGCGGCTGTCGGCCGACCGATCGGCATTCTCGCCGACCTGCAGGGACCGAAGCTCAGGGTCGGCAAGTTCGCCAACGGCAAGGAAGCGCTGACCGTCGGCCAGACCTTCACGCTCGACGACAATCCGGAACCCGGCACGTCCAGCCGGGTCTACCTGCCGCATCCGGAAATCCTGAGCTCGGTCGAGCCCGGTCACCGGCTTTTGATCGACGACGGCAAGCTGGAGCTCAAGGCGGTGAAGAGCGACGGCAAGTCGATCACCTGCACGGTCGTCGCCGGCACCGGCATTTCCGACAAGAAGGGCGTCAGCCTGCCCGACACCGACCTGCCGGTCGGCGCGCTGACCGAGAAGGATCGCGCCGATCTCGACGCGGTGTTGGCGGCGAGCGTCGACTGGGTGGCGCTGTCCTTCGTGCAGCGGCCGGAGGATCTGGCGGAAGCCCGCAAGATCGCGCGCGGCCGCGCGCTGATCATGGCCAAGATCGAGAAGCCGCAGGCGGTCGCCCGTCTGCCGGAGATCATCGAACTGTCCGACGCGCTGATGGTTGCGCGCGGCGATCTCGGCGTCGAGATGCCGCTCGAAGCCGTGCCCGGCATCCAGAAGCAGATCACGCGCGCCGCGCGCCGCGCCGGCAAGCCGGTGGTGATCGCTACCCAGATGCTGGAATCGATGATCACCGCGCCGGTGCCGACCCGCGCCGAAGTGTCGGATGTGTCGATCGCCGTGTTCGAAGGCGCGGACGCGATCATGCTTTCGGCCGAATCCGCGGCCGGCGCCTATCCGGTCGAGGCGGTCGCCATGATGAACCGCATCGCCACCAAGGTCGAAACCGACCCGACCTATGCCGGCATCATCAACGCGCAGCGCTCGGAGCCGGAAGCGACCGGCGCGGACGCGATCTCGCTCGCCGCGCGCGAGATCGCCGAGACGCTGAAATTGTCGGCGATCATTACCTACACCGCCTCCGGCACCACTGGACTCCGCGCCGCGCGCGAGCGTCCGCAGGTGCCGATCGTGGCGCTGTCGCCGATCGTCAACACGGCGCGGCGGCTGTCGCTCCTATGGGGCACGCATTGCGTGGTTTCGGAGGATGCCATCGACCTCGACGACATGGTCGACCGGGCCTGCCGCATCGCCCTCGACGAAGGCTTCGGCAAGCCGGGCGATCGCGTCATCATCACCGCCGGCGTGCCGCTGAGGACGCCCGGCTCGACCAACATGCTGCGCATCGCCTATGTGGGGTCGGAGACGCATTAGCCGTAAGAGCTGGTCCGCTGTGACCGCCGTTTGAAACCTTTTCAAGGTCGGCGCCGCCCCCCATCCGCCTGCCGGCACCTTCTCCCCGTATAGTGACGGGGAGAAGGGAGAAGCTTTGGCGTCAGCGCCATTGCTCCCACGTTGGCGATTGGCGAAATCGGCGATGACAGCGTTCTTCTCCCCGTCACTATACGGGGAGAAGTGCCCGGCAGGGCGATGAGGGGCAGCGCTGCGTTGAGGTCTTTCAAGCACGGCGGTGAAACTGCTCAGCCCGGCGCCAGCTCGGCGTCTGGAGCCCTGAGTTCCGGAAATCTGTCGGCGCCCTGCGTGTCGCCGGCTATCCGGCCTTCCACCACTCTTGCCATGGCTTGCAGGTCGACAGGCATGCCTGCGATCTTCTCGATGGCGCCGACGACAAGGTCGGGCGCGGTCCAGTCGGGCTTGTGGCCGAGATTGCGGACCCAGACCAGTTCGGCGCCGGGAATATCGCGCTCGAGACCGACGGAATGGATGGTGGCGTAGACCACCTTGTCGCGGTCGCCGGAGATGACGACAGTCGCCGCCTTGATTTCACCGTAGTCCGGCGAGGCCTGGCGCACATAATCGTAGAGCTGGGCCACATCCCGGGCGTTGGCGCGGAAGGCAGGCGGCCGCAGCACCAGCGGGATCGAGGCCTTGCCGATGTAGTCGTCCGGCAGGTTGTTGGGTGAAAAGACGCAGGCCGTCGCGTTGCCGATCTGCAGCATGCCGGCGGGGTAGGCGAGCGTCTCGGAAAACAGCCAGCCGACGGCCGGAGTGGCCGTCAGTTTGTAATACCAGGCGGTCGCGCCGCCTGGCCAAGGATGGCTGACAGGCGCCAGGAAAACGAGGCCGAGCGTCTTTTCCGGATGCGCTTGGGCAAAGGCGGTGGCGGCCGCGCCGCCGAAAGAATGGCCGACGATGATCGCTTTTTCGATACCGAGGCGATCCATCAGCGCGGCGATCGTGTCGGCCTGCGCCGCCAGCGTTTCGTTGTTGCCCGGCCCACGCTCGGACCAGCCGAAGCCGGGGCGGTCGAGGAAAAGCATCTCGGCGCGGCCTTCGAGCAGCGGCCTCATCGGCAGCATCTGGTCCTTGAGGTTGGCGCTGGCGCCATGGATGAAGACGATCGGCGGCAAATCGGCGCCGGCCGGCGCCGGGATATGGACGTAGTGGATGCGGGCGCCATCGATGTCGATGAATGCGCCGGCCGGCGGGTTGCGACGCTCGATCAGCCAAACGCCGGCGCGGGTGACGACGGCAAGGGCGAAGATGAGCACAATGAGGAAGAGAAACGCGGCGCAGATGAGGTTCATGCGGAGGAGATACGGAAGTGGCGGGAAGTTAGTTTAGGGGAGTAGGGGAG
>NZ_RZSL01000005.1:0-17523 GCF_003997355.1 Mesorhizobium sp. M1E.F.Ca.ET.041.01.1.1
GCGTTGGCGATGCGGCTGGTTCCAAGTCACCTCATGCCGCGCGCCATGTCGATCATCCTCACCGGCGTTTCTGTCGCCTCCGTCTGCGCGGCTCCAATCGGCGCTTATGTCGGTGACATTTGGGGATGGCGAGCCTCGTTCAAGGTCGCCGCAATCGTGAGTGCCGTTGCGCTGCTCGTGCAACTCGTAACCATTCCGCCACTGCCTCCGATCGAAGTGCGCAGATTCCGCAGTCCGCTGGATGTCGCGAAGAATCCGGCGATGAAGGTTGCGGTGCTAGTCGTGCTATTGGTCGCTTCCGGCCATTTTGCCAGCTTCGCCTACATCCGCGCCTTTCTCGAGAGCGTTCCTGCGCTCGAAAAGAAGTCAATCCCGCTCGTGTTCCTTGCTTTTGGCACGGCCGGCGTCTTCGGCAATTTAGCCGGCGCATTCCTCACCAAACACAGTCTCAAGGCGGTCGCGGCCCTGCCGCCCCTGCTCATTGCCGTAGCCGCTGTCTCGCTCCTGACTATGGGAGCATCGGCCTTGACCTCGGCAATTGCAGTTGCCGTATGGGGCTTTGCTTTTGGCGCGGTCCCGGTCGGATTGCAGACATGGATGGTGCTACGCGCCGCTCCGAAACAGGCCGAGAGCGCTGGTGTACTGATGGTCATAACCTTCCAAGTGGCCATCGCAGCCGGCACAACTTTCGGTGGCCTATTGGTGGATCACACGGGTATTGCCAGTGTCTTTGTCTACAGCGCGGTTGCCACGTTCCTCGCTGTCTTGACAGTATTTTTGCTCGGCCCGAACCGCAAAACCTGACCGCCTGGTGGGGAGTGACGGTCGGCGGCGTTCACGCTATTGCCACCTCTGAGCTCGGCCCAAAGGCCGCGGCTTCGTCGTAACCATGCGGTCGATGGGGCAGCGCCAAATTGCTTCCTGCTCATCGCGTTGCGATAATACAGCGCGCTTATTGCGTCATCGTGTCCCCGGTCTCGGCTTCAATGCCCGGCTACTGGCTGCGGAGGCAGATGGGCGCCGGCGTCCCACCGACGACGATCGGTCTTTTCTCATGTAGCTGTCGGGGAAACGAGGCAGGTTTTCCGCCAGAACCCGCCAGTCGTCGCGCTCGCGTTCGCCTTCCTTGCGCGCACCGAACAACTGGATGATGATCTTGCCGTCGGACCCATATGCTTCGAGCGAGGTGACGTGACTGTCATTGGTCGGCTTGCGCACGGCCCAAACCTCACGGATTTGGTGGGTCCTGAGATGCAGCCGGAACGTTTCGTCCAGCACATGGATGCACGGCCCGATCTGCTTGACCGACTTGATTAAGCCGGAATGGGTCTGGATAGAACCTCGGTTGCCGACGAAGCACATGATCGGCAATTCGTCTTCGGCCGCACGCTGGAGCACGGCGCCAACTGCGGCATTGTCGAGCAGCCAAGCGTAATCCTGGCCGACCATGCGCAAAGCCTGGCAGCGGCTGAGCTTGAGCGTCTTTAGAAGGTTGACGTCAGTCAGCCGGCTCCAGTGCTCGCGTAGGTCGTCCACCGTGCCGGCCCAGTCCGCAGTCCTCGCGCCCAGGTCGGCTACTCTCGCCTTAAGCGACATGGTCGGCTCCTGGTTGGCGGATACGAGCTCGGCCACCAGCTTTCGATAGGCATGAAGGTTGGAGACCGGCCTGAGATGCACCTTATGCACTGCTGCGCCGGTGGCGTCGAAGAATTGCAAACTGCGCTGGATTCCGCCGCGATGGCGCCTTTCAACAGCGAAACCATACCTCCAAGCTTGCGGGAAGACGCGAAGGTCGAATTCGTCACCAAGGACCATGGCGTGATTGTTGCCGGTTATCACTCTGTTGAAGACGCCAATCTTTTCGTGCACGGCACCTTGATTGCGGGTCAGCGCCGTCACTTCGCCCACGAATTCGAGGCCCGTCAGAACGTGATTGACGCGCGGGTCGATGCGTGCCGCGCCGAAACCGCAATGGGCCGCGACCAGTTCCGCTTCCGAAATGGCCAATTGGGCTGCGAAATCACGCGCGGGAATGTTCGGACAGACTTCCCACGCACGCCGGATTTCGTTGGGCGACCGCTTCTTGCGCTGATCCATGTTTTTACCCCTGCCCCGTTCTTCTTTTGACGATCGATCGAAAAACGGGCCTCAGGGGTGTGCACGGCGGACGCGATCGATCGTCAGGCACATGCCAGTCGAATCCTGTCTCCGGGCGGTCAGCGGCCAATCGCCGGTAGAGAGCGATTGTTGGGTGGTCGGCGCCAATCGGCCGATCGAGCATTCGGGTACCACCGGCGGTGCTGCTTTCCCACTCAAGGCGGGTCTGATGGATCATATTGCTCTCCTTCGTTCTTCGATTGCGAGGGCAACCCAAAGGTGAATCGGCCGGCAATTTTGCCGCCGCAACGAAGGCTTCACAAAAATCGTGCCAGTTGCTCCGCGGCAAGCTCTGAACATCTTTGGCTCTGTTCATTGCTTTACGCGTGAGTGCATCGCGAACTCAGGCGCCCTTCCTGTGACGCGGACGCGACAAATCCGACAGTAAGTGTCGGTTGTCGGACGTCTCCCCAGCAATCGAGCATAAGAGACGTCGGGATGTCCTACGGTTTTTGACACGTCTTCCCTTTGGCACGGTCCATGCGAGATGATCCGCGAAAACGTCGGACCGAGGAGAAATCGAGCCATGATTACGCTCACCGACAACGCTGTTGCCGCCATCAAGGCCGCTCTTTACCGCGCCAGCGAGCCGGCGGAAGGATTTCGCATCATGGTCCATGCCGGCGGCTGCGCCGGCTTCCAATACTCAATGGGCCTGGAGAGCGTCTCACGTGAGGGCGATGCGATCATCGAGCGAGATGGGCTCAAGGTGTTCATGGATAGAGGCTCCCAACCCCATGCAGCCGGCATGACCGTGGACTTCGTCACTGGGCTCGAAACATCCGGCTTTGTTTTCGATAACCCCAATGCGCGTGAGACGTGCGGCTGCGGCAAGTCCTGCAAATGATTGCGAGGGAACAGGCTATGTTCGACTATAGCGACGCCAAGGAATACTGCGTCGAACCGGCACCGCCGGCGCTCTGGAACCGGCCGACACGCACTGTCGGCCCGGAACAATTGCGTTCGGTGATGCGCCAAATCGCGATCATCGATCGTTGCCGTGGGCAAGCAAACAAAATTGCCCGAAACAGCTGAATTCCCGGCAGATGCCGCCACCAAAGGGCAATGTCGACAGCGACCGGTCAGCCAAGCCATCGCTCGCCCGGCCGCCCACCTTACCAGATACGATATGCGCCAGAGGTTCAATGGCCCGCCTACCCTTGAATCATTTCAGCAGTTGAAGGATCACTCCCATGAACCCTGTCTATCTCGACAACAACGCAACGACGCGGGTTGATCCTGCAGTCGTTGGAGCGATGTTGCCTTTCTTTACGGAGCAATTTGGCAATCATTCGTCCATGCACGCCTATGGCGCATCGGTTGCTGAAGCCGTGAGAAAGGCGAGGCAACAGTTGCAAGCCCTCATCGGCGCGGGATTCGAGGACGAGATCATCTTCACCTCGGGCGGGACTGAAAGCGACAGTACAGCCATCCTTTCGGCGCTGGAGGTGATGCCCGACCGAACGGAAATAGTGACTTCCGCGGTTGAACATCCGGCCGTTCTGAAGTTGTGCGCGCACCTTGAAAAGACGCGCGGCGTCAAGGTGCACATTATCCCAGTCGATCACCACGGCCGGCTCGACCTGGACGCCTACAGAACCGCTCTCACTCCACAAGTGGCAATCGTCTCGATAATGTGGGCGAACAATGAGACCGGTACGATCTTTCCCGTGGTTAAGCTTGCCGATCTAGCCAGGGAAGTCGGCGCGCTTTTCCACACTGATGCAGTGCAGGCGGTCGGAAGGCTTCCGATTGAGCTGAAATCGACCGCGATCGACATGCTGTCGCTCTCCGCCCACAAGCTGCATGGTCCAAAGGGGATAGGCGCGCTTTATGTAAGACGTGGCGTGCGCTTCTCCTCCATGATCAAGGGTGGGCACCAAGAGCGCGACCGGCGTGCAGGCACTGAAAACACACCCGGCATAGTCGGACTGGGCATGGCGGCCGAACTCGCCTTGAAATTCATGGACGAGACAAAACGAATAAAATGGTTGCGCGACCGCCTTGAGAACGGGATCATCCAGCGCATCCCAAACACATCCATCAACGGCGATCCGCAAGAGCGATTGCCAAACACTGCAAACATTGGATTCGAAGGTATCGAAGGCGATGCAATTCCAATTGTCCTGAGCCGGCTGGGAATCGCCTGTTCCGCCGGGTCCGCCTGTGCCTCTGGCTCACTGGAACCGAGCCATGTTCTGATCGCTATGAACGCGGCATGTGGGGCAGTCCGCTTCTCCTTGTCGCGTGACAACGGCGAAGATGACGTAGACCGCGTGCTTGAGGTCCTGCCTGCGATCACCGAGAAGCTACGGGCCGTTCCCAGTGCTGGACTGTGCGGGCGAGGTGCAGAACAGCTTCATTCCGGCCCGGGTCCGAGCGGCACAATAGCCGACGAGCCGTGAGGTCTTCCTCAACGTGACGACCCTGCGCAATGGAGAGCAGTCAAACTCGGGGTCGCCTTCACCACTTCAGAAAAGCTTGAGATCGCCAAGTCTCTTGCCCAGCCGCCGTGCCAGAGGTCGGCACGCCGTCAGCAATGTCACCAATGCATCGACACCACAATTACGCGCCGGGAGAATACAATGAACTGCTCCGCTGATAGCCGCCCGATCGATCGCACCGATATCCTAGCGCGACTGAAGGGCCTGTCGGCCGCGGAGGACTTCTTCGCCTGCCTTGGCGTCTCCTACGACCCGAAAGTGATGAATGTCTCGCGGCTCCATATCATGAAGCGCGTGGGCCAATACCTTGCCGAAGAAGATTTCTCCGGTCTGCCTAACCAGGTAATCGCCGCGCGGGTGCGCGCCAAGCTGGAACGCGCCTACGAAGATTTCGCGACTTCCTCGCCGCTCACGCAACGTGTGTTCAAGGTGCTAAGGGACCACGATCCAAACATATGTCCCGCACCTGGCCGCGCCTTCGTCCCGCTCGACTCTGCACTGAAGCGGTTCGGAAAGTAATGAGCCCGACACGGCTGCGACGCGACAATGTCGAGAAGTCGACAAATCCAGTCCTCATGACGCCTCCTCGGAAGCAAACGAAGCCACCTTCTGGAATAGAGGCAGGAAGACGACTTGGCATGAACGATGCAGGCAATGAGGCGAACCGCCAAGCACGAATCCGGACTGGGAGCTTAGAGAAACCGCCAATGCATATCGTAATCTGCATCAAGCAGGTGCCGGATTCGGCACAGATCCGCGTGCACCCGGTGACGAACACGATCATGCGTCAGGGTGTTCCGACCATCATCAATCCTTACGACCTGTTCGCCCTCGAAGAAGCGCTCAAACTGCGCGACGTTCATGGTGGCGAGGTTACTGTGCTCACAATGGGTCCGCCCATGGCGGAGGACTCGCTGCGAAAGGCGCTCGGTTACGGTGCTGACCGAGCAGTTCTCTTGACGGACCGCTATTTTGCCGGATCCGATACGCTGGCGACTTCCTTTGCTCTTTCGCAAGCAATCGCAAAAATTGGGGAGACTTTCGGCAGGCCGGACATCGTCTTCACCGGCAAGCAGACGATTGACGGCGATACCGCCCAGGTCGGACCGGGCATAGCCAAGCGCCTAGATTTATCGCAACTTACCTATGTCGCGAAGATTGCCTCCATCGATCTCGATACGCGAGAGATCGAAGTCGCGCGTCGCGCCGAAGGCGGCACCCAGTTGCTGAAGAGCAGACTCCCTTGCCTCATTACCATGCTGGAAGACACCAACGAAATCCGCCGGGGCTCGCTCCAGCAGGCTCTGTGCGCGGCGCGCAGGCAAGTCGTGAAGTGGACTGCAGCCGACGCCGGCATTGACGATCTCACCCGGTGCGGTCTGCGTGGCTCGCCTACAGTCGTCAAGCGTGTTTTCGCCCCCACCGCACGGGCAGAAAGGGCGGCGCAGATCGACACCGCGGAAAGGGGCTTGCAGGACATAGCCGATGAACTCATCGCCGATATCTTAACCCGCCGGCCGGCGCTGGAACATGAGCTGGCCTTCAACAGCGGCACGTGACGGCCAGGAGCAGAAAATGTCGACCGCAAGCCAAACCACCCCTCGCATTGCCCCCGGCCGTGCCGGTGTAAAGAAAGAACTTCCCGACCATTTCAAAGACTACCGGCACGTGTGGGTCTTCCTCGAGCTCGAACGCGGCAATGTGCATCCTGTATCATTCGAACTGCTGGGCGAAGGCCGCAAATTGGCCGACAAGCTTGAAGTCCAGCTCGCGGGCGTCGTGCTGGGACCGCCGGGCGAGATGGTCGAGGACGCTGTTGCCGAGGCCTTCGCTTACGGGGCGGATCTTGTCTACATCGTCGATGCGCCGCCGCTCGCCGACTACCGGAACGAGCCGTTCGCCAAGGCGCTCACGGATCTGGTCAATACCCATAAACCCGAAATCCTCCTTCTCGGCGCGACCACACTGGGCAGGGATCTTGCAGGCTCGGTAGCGACGACCCTGCAGACGGGGCTCACGGCCGACTGCACCGAACTTGATGTAGATTCCGACGGTTCACTCGCCGCGACCCGTCCGACTTTTGGTGGCTCATTGTTGTGTACGATCTATACACTAAATTACCGGCCGCAAATGGCGACGGTGCGACCAAGGGTCATGCCTATGCCGCAACGGGTGGATAAGCCGGTCGGGCGTGTCATGCGGCACAAGCTGTCGCTCGTTGAGGACGATATCGTCACCAAAGTCCTCGGCTTCCTACCGGATAACCAGTCGGCAATGGCAAATCTTGCCTATGCGGATGTCGTGGTTGCGGGAGGCCTCGGTCTCGGAGCGGCGGAGAACCTTCAGCTTGTGAAGAATCTTGCCCGAGCGATCGGCGCCGAGCATGGCTGTTCGCGCCCCTTGGTCCAGAAGGGCTGGATGCCGGCTGATCGACAGATTGGACAAACTGGCAAGACCATTCGACCGAAGCTTTACATCGCGGCCGGAATTTCCGGCGCCATCCAGCACCGAGTTGGGGTCGAGGGGGCCGATCTCATCGTCGCGATCAACACCGATCCGAACGCGCCGATTTTCGAGTTCGCCCACCTCGGGATCGTCACGGATGCAATCCGCTTCCTGCCCGCACTGACGGAAGCCTTCACCCGGCGGCTGTCGCCGCACAGTCGAGACAAGCTTGCGAGTTGAGGGAGAGGACATGATTGAACAATTCGATGCCATAGTGGTCGGAGCCGGCATGTCTGGAAACGCAGCTGCTTACACTTTGGCAAGCCAGGGGCTGAAGGTACTGCAGTTGGAGCGCGGGGAATATCCGGGCTCTAAGAACGTCCAGGGTGCCATAATGTACGCGAACATGCTGGAGAAGATCATCCCGGACTTCCGGGATGATGCGCCCCTCGAGCGGCACCTGGTCGAACAGCGACTTTGGGTGTTGGACGACACGTCTCACACCGGAATTCATTACCGGTCGGACGACTTCAATGAGGCGAAACCCAACCGCTACACGATCATTCGCGCCCAGTTCGACAAATGGTTTTCCCGCAAGGTGCGCGAGGCTGGCGCGACGGTCCTGTGTGAGACGACCGCGACGGAACTCGTCCGTGATGGCAATGGCAAGGTGATCGGCGTCCGCACAGACCGGGCTGGCGGAGTGGTCTTCGCGAATGTGGTCGTTCTCGCAGAAGGGGTGTCGGGATTGCTTGGCACTCGCGCAGGCCTGCGCGAGATGCCGAAGCCGGAGACCGTGGCGCTTGCCGTCAAGGAAATGCATTTCTTGCCCGAAGAGGTCATTGGCCAGCGGTTCGGGGTCAAGGGCGATGAAGGCTGCGTAATCGAGGCCGTGGGCACGATCTCTCGCAGCATGGCCGGGCTCGGCTTCCTTTACACCAACAAGGAGTCGATATCACTCGGCATCGGCTGCCTGGTCTCGGATTTCGCCGCGACGATGGAGAGCCCGTCCGCCCTCCTGGATGCGATGAAAAACCATCCTTCGATCCGGCCGCTGATCGCTGGCTCGGAGGTGAAAGAATATGCCGCCCATCTTATCCCCGAAGGTGGTTACAAGGCCATTCCGCAGCTCTTCGGCGACGGTTGGGTCATCGTCGGCGACGCAGCGCAACTGAACAATGCCATTCACCGTGAGGGTTCGAACCTTGCCATGACCTCGGGTCGTGTCGCGGCTGAGGCGATCATCAAAGTCAAAAGCCGCAACGGTCCTATGACCAAAGCGAACCTTGCGCTCTACAAGACGATGCTGGATGACTCCTTTGTGATCAAGGATCTTAAGAAATACAAGGACATGCCAGCCTTGCTCCACACCAATTCCAGCAACTTTTTTGACAGCTATCCGCGGCTGATGTCGCATGCCGCTCAGAACTTCATGCGTGTCGACGGCACGCCGAAGATCGAGAAGGAAAAGAACACCACGGCCGCCTTCATCAACGCGCGCTCGCGCTGGGGGTTGGTCAGCGACGCGGTCCGCCTGGCATTGGCATGGCGCTGAAGAGGGTACAAGATGACGATCGCAGTGACGAAGGTTCGTGTCGAGGACAAACTTTACCAGAACCGCTATCTGGTCGATTCCGGCCGCCCCCATATTATAGTGCGACCGCACGACAAGCCAAGCGCGAACTTGCTTGCGTTGACCTACGTCTGTCCGGCGAAATGCTATGAGTTGAATGACAAGGGTCAAGTCGAGATCACCGCCGACGGCTGCATGGAATGCGGCACCTGCCGGATATTGTGCGAGAAAGGCGGCGACATCGAGTGGAACTATCCGCGCGGCGGCTTTGGTGTCCTGTTCAAGTTCGGATGATCAGCCGGGACCGTGCCAAGAGCATGCCGGCAGCGAGCAACTGCGGCACACCATGAGCCTCTCCATCCACTTGCAAAGAGCTAGTGAATATTGGCCTTTCGCAATTCAAATTTCCTTGACTCGTTAGCGGTGTCCTCAGGCCACGGCGCTGCCCTGTGCGCCGGACTTACCACCGGTCACGTGGTCGAGCCCCTTTGGGACAACGCCCGGCCATCGTGCCGGATGGCAGCCACAACGGCCGGTGAGCAAGTGGAACGGCACAACCCATGGCAAAGACGTATGTGCTAGTGCATGGTGCCTGGCATGGCGGATGGTGTTGGCGGGACGTGGCTGCCAATCTTCGCAAGATGGGATGCCACGTGACCACGCCGACCAGGTGTCGGCGAACGCGCACGTTTGCTGTGCAAGGACATCACGCCCGACACATTCGTGACCGACATCGTCAACCACATTGTGACGGAAGAGCTGAGCGATGTGATCCTTGTCGGTCACAGTCTAGGCGGCATCAGCATCACCGGCGCCGCCGACCGGATACCCGACCATATCAGCCATCTCGTTTATCTCGACAGCGCCATCGTCGAGAGCGGTCAAAGTGTATTCAGCACCATGCCCCCCGACATCGTCGCGGCCCGTCGAAAATTGGTTGCGGAGGAAGGACGGGGTATCTTCATGCCGACTCCGCCGCCAACAGCATTCGGCATTCCCGAGGGACACTCGCTCACGGACTGGGTGCGGCGCCGGATAACACCGCATCCGGCAGGCACCTACGAAAGCGGACTTAAGCTCGAGCACCCGCTCGGCAACGGCAGACCCCGAACCTATGTCGTCTGCACTAATCCACTCCACCCGCCGATGGCGGGAGCGCGAGAATGGGTCGCGAAGCAGGATGGCTGGGCGTGGCAGGAACTCGCCACTGGCCACGACGCAATGATCCTCGCGCCGACGGAAGTTGCTCTCCTTCTTAGCGCAGTCGGCTGAGGAACCAAGTAGGGTGAGCGGCGGCCGATTCTCAGGCCGTGGCCTTGAGCTCTGGTGCACGGATAGGCCCAACGGGTCGTTCCGGTGGCGCCACCGAAACCACTAGGCGGGAGTGGCCTGTCCTGCCGACGTCGCAAGCTTGCGAGCGTTCCGCCGCGGCCGCAGCCCGTAGCGCCGGGCAACCTCCGAGATCACCGCGTCGGCTCCAGGGTCTCGGAATGACTCCGTGCCTTGTCGTCCATCGACCAATGCCGCCGACCAACAGCGCCGTTGATCACCCTCGAAAACGCCGAGGCTGCCGCTCAGGGTCAATCGTAAGTTCAAGTTCAGACACAAGCCGATCTCCGATCCACCTCAGAATCGGCAGGCCCACAGATCGCGGGTCCTCCTGGAAGGACACAGCGCTTACCCTTGAAATATGGAGAACCATGGCTTTGCGCCGTCGGCAGTTGAGCTGATCTCGCAATGCTATTTCCCCGGCAACGTCCGAGCCGGAGAACTGCGTGCTTGGCGTTCTCCTCTGGAAGGAACCAATCTTTCGGAACGTGGCAATGTCATCGACGAGCTCTCACGGGCCAGCACGATGCCGGTTCGGCGCATCGGCGCCCCCTGAACACGAGATAGCCACTTGCGATTCTAACGATACGGCCGGACGGGGGCTGAGACCGCGGCGGACGGAGCGTGACGGCTGATCGACACAATGGAGAAGGCCGGCTGGGTTCAGGCTAATGCGGCTCGAATTCTCGGCCTCAAGCTGCGACAAGTCGGCTAGGCGATACGCCGGCATAGTATCGAGGTGAAGGAAATTCTAAGAGCCTGATGAGCCAATCGTCAGGCCAGTGGTCTTGCGCGCCCTGTGCGCGACAAGGAGTGCTTCGTGCTTCTGAACGGATTTGGACTTGCACTGTCGCAAGCAGGACAAAATTGTGTCGCGCCGGCCTGACACAATGCGATATCGACCCGAATAGTGAACTGAAGCCGCTTTTTTCAGTTGGTATGGCTCTTGCACCTTGAACCGCGACGTTACCAGCAACGGAGCCGTTTGATGTCCTCACCGACAGTTTCGATTGAGGGGCCGACTAGCACGACATCCGAGGGTTTTCTGGCAGCCGCGAAATCCGGTGGCTGCGCATCGTCCTCCTACGGCTCGTCGCCGACCAGCCCGGGCGAAGGGGATCCGGCTATTTGGGAAAGGATCAAGGATCACCCCTGCTTTTCGGAGGAAGCGCATCATTATTTCGCGCGTATGCATGTGGCGGTCGCGCCGGCTTGCAATGTCCAGTGCAACTATTGCAATCGCAAATACGATTGCGCCAACGAGAGCCGGCCTGGTGTTGTGTCTGAGAAGTTGACGCCCGACCAAGCGCTACGCAAGGTCATCGCCGTTGCCAACAAAGTTCCGCAGCTTTCGGTTCTTGGCATCGCTGGGCCGGGGGATGCCTGTTACGATTGGGAGAAAACGAAGGCAACGCTCGACCGCGTCATCAGGGAAATCCCCGACATAAAGCTGTGCGTCTCCACTAATGGGCTCGTGCTGCCGGACCATGTCGCCGAGCTTGCCGAAATGAATGTTGATCACGTGACGGTCACCATCAACATGGTCGACCCGGAAGTCGGCGCGAAGATCTATCCATGGATCTTTTATGAAAATCGCCGCTACTTCGGCATCGAAGCCGCTCGAATCTTGCACGCGCGGCAGATGCTGGGCCTGGAGATGCTGAGCGCGCGCGGCATCCTCACCAAAATCAACTCGGTGATGATTCCTGGAGTGAACGACCAGCACCTGTTTGAGGTGAACAAAATGGTCAGGGAGCGGGGCGCGTTTCTGCACAACGTGATGCCTCTGATTTCGGACCCGGCGCACGGTACCCACTACGGACTCATCGGGCAGCGCGGCCCAACGGCAATGGAGATGATGGCTCTTCAGGATCGACTTGAAGGTGGCGCCAAGTTGATGCGCCACTGCCGGCAGTGCCGGGCAGATGCTGTCGGCCTGCTCGGTGAAGATCGTGGCCAGGAATTCACGCTGGACGGGATTCCCGACGATGTCGCCTACGATGCTGGCAAGCGTCAGGCCTATCGGCAGGTGGTCGCACACGAGCGCCGTGATCATGAGGCGGCGAGGAGCGAGGCCATCGGTATGGTCAAGGCAACAGACTCCGAAAAGTCGCTTCTGGTTGCGGTGGCCACTAAGGGAGGTGGACGGGTCAACGAACACTTCGGCCACGCGAAGGAATTCCAGGTTTATGAAGTCTCGCCTAGAGGGATCAGCTTGGTCGGGCATCGGAAGGTCGAGCGGTATTGCCTCGGAGGCGGGGGCGAAGACGCCATCCTCGAGGGCGTCATCGCAGCGCTCGAAGGCATACACATAGTGCTATGCGCCAAGATCGGAAATCGCCCGAAGGAACAACTCTCGCGAGCTGGACTGCGCGTAACCGACGCCTATGGCCATGACTACATCGAGACCGCAGTCAGCGCACTTTACGCGGCAGAGTTTGGGATCAGACCACTAGCGGCGACGGCCTGAGCCGTCTCGTCCGATAACCAGGAGTTAGAATGGCTTTAAAGATCATCGCATCCCAATGTACCCAATGCGGGGCCTGCGAGTTCGAATGTCCTTCGGAAGCGATCAAGTTCAAGGGCGACGCCTATGTGATCGATCCAAACAAGTGCACCGAATGCAAGGAGGCCTTCGATACGCAGCAATGCGTGTCGGTCTGTCCGGTACCGAAAACCTGCGTTCCCGCTTGATTCCTACCGAAACGGTCGGGTTCGCCGCACGACGACGCCTGCAACCCGCGACCACAACAAAAGCCTCGAGAAAGGAATGGACAGCATGTGGTCCAGACGCGAACAGGAGGTCGAAATCGGCAGACCGCCACGGTTCATGCAGGGTGAGCGGGTCCGTGCGATACGCCACATAAAAAACGACGGCACCTATCCCGGCAAGGAGATCGGCGAAAACCTCGTGCGGAAGGGCGACGAAGGCTACGTGCGCGACATTGGAACCTTTCTCCAGCAATTCTTCATCTATGCGGTCGAATGGATCGATCGTGGCACGGTCGTCGGCATGCGAGCGCGCGAACTCATTAGCCTCGACAAAGTCGAGGTTCCCTGCGGAGCTGAAGGCATTTCCAACGGGGGAACAGCCGGATGAAAGTAATGATTCGCAGGACCGCTACTGGCTTGTCGGCTTATGTCCCCAAGAAGGATCTCGAAGAGCCGATCACCGAGATTGAGAACGCTGACTTATGGGGCGGGACCGTGACGCTCAGGAACGGTTGGCGGCTCATGCTGCCCGACCTTCCGCGCGACACGCGTTTGCCGATCACCGTCGAGGCGATGAAGATTTCCGACGGGGCCTGATGCCGGTGGGTTCAGTGGCGGAGAGGAAACGCGTATGAACACGATGCTGAGCTGGGACCATCTCGTCGTCGTCCGGGGCAGTTTTGCCAAAAAACTGATTGACCTGCTGAACGGCGCTCTCAAGGCCGATCGAGTGATCCCCTATCTCGGTCCTGGTCTTCTGCAGCTTAACCCACCGGAATCACCTGTACCTTGCACCCCTGAAGATGTCGCCGCGGCCCTCAACAAGCGGGCGCCTGCCCCTTCCAGGATTCGCACCAATATGTGGTCGGTCGCGCAGTTTATCGAGCAGCGCCGACATCGTCGGACTCTCCAAGCGTGGATGGCGGAGATATTCGCAGCCCCCGCCGAGCCGACCGTTCTTCACGCCTGGCTCGCAACCCTTCAACTGTCTGTCATCATCGACAGCTGGTACGATGGCGCCATGCGAGCAGCCCTTGCAGAGGCCGGCCAAACAGACGTTGTCGAGATACAAGGAACGACGCGCGCGACCGGAATCGGTAACATCTGGACGAGAACTTACGATTTGTCAGGAACAGAACTCGAGGCCGAACAAGTGGCTAGGACGGTGCTCTATGCGCCGCACGGCAGCGTCAGGCCGGCGGCAAACTTCCTCGTGGCTGATTCCGATTACGTCGAAGTCCTAACCGAAATTGATATCCAGACGCCGATCCCGGACGCGGTGAAGCAACGGCGCGTCAACCGGGGTTTTTTCTTCGTGGGCTGCCGCTTCAACGATCAGATGCTGCGCACATATGCCAGACAGCTGATGAAGCGCTCCACTGGCCCACATTTTGCGGTGATCGATTCGGCTACGCTGACCAGAAACGAACGTCGTTTCCTTGCCGAAGGCGCAATCACGGTCATCGACATGCCGATCCGCAACGCCGCGGCTCGCCTCGTCGGGGTCGATGCTAGCCAGGATTAATGGCCGGCGATTGCTGGTGAGTCGCTGCTTGCCTCCAAGGGCGAAAACTCAGTTGGGAATACATTCGTGAGTAGTAATGCTAGTGGCAGCACAACGTAGGCTCTGAATTCGTTGGGCGATGTGAAAGGGTCCGCTGCTGCGGGACGTGAGCACGTTGCGGCGGCATTACGCACATGATCTTGTGACCCCCGTGGCAAAAGAACTGAAGCGCCCGAGTCGCGACAACATATGCAGCGCTCAATGGCTTCGACAAAAATTCGGCACAGTTTCGACAGTTCGCATGCACCTCCAGGGTCAACGAGGTTGATTATGCCTGTTTATGTGGGTCGGCCACGCGAGCAGGAATTCCCACTACCTTTGCCCCGGCGGGAACATCTCGTGTGACCACGCAGCCAGCGCCTACCACTGCATTATCACCAATCGTGACGCCAGGCAGAATGATTGCTCCACCGCCGATCCAGACACGGCTGCCAATGTGAACAGGACGCCCGACCTGCAGGCCGGCCTGCCGCTGCTCGGCATCATGTGGATGATCGGCGGTATAAATCTGCACAGCAGGCCCAATTGCCGTTCCTTGCCCGATTTTGACCTCTACCACGTCAAGAATAACGCAGTTGAAGTTGATGTAGGCATTGGCTCCAATGCGGATATTGAATCCGTAGTCGCAAAAAAAGGGCGGACGGATGACCGTTCCGCGCCCAACCTCTCCCAGCCGCTCGGACAAAAGCTCATGCCAATGCCCCGTGGTCTGCCCCAGCGTATCATTGTACCGCTTGAGCCAAGCCCCGGTGGCCAACAGGTCAGCTTGGATCTCCGGATCCGCCGCATTGTAAAACTCGCCTGCGAGCATCTTTTCTTTTTGGCTACGCATCATAGTCTCCCGTCAGGTCGTGTCCCGTACAGTGATGCAGGAACGCACATCAAACTGCCTCGGCAACTTTGTAACTCGGTCTTGCCGGGCGCGCGGTCGGTCACGAGCCGGGGCGACAGTTTCGTCTCGACCAACTTCCGCGAATTTGGATATCGCAGATCAACCGGTCGCAGGGGCCAATACCTGACGAGGTCGGCAACTGTCCAGCGGTCGAACTCACTTTCATGCCCATCTCAGATTGCGTGATATCGAGCGGTAAGCCATCAGCTAATGTATCGACCAGGTCCCGCCAGCGGAGATCTGCGCGTCGCCTCTACGCATGCTGGCGTGTCACCAATAATACATCGATTATTTCTGGATCCAGGCACGTCGAATTGATTTGCCTTGCGGTGTAGAGCGAAGTTACTAGCCATAGGATTACTCCTTTTTAGTTTGTCAGTCGCAGAGCCCCAGTATGACTACGTGGTAGAAAGCACACGGCCGGAATCTTGGCAGCGCTGTTCACACCCACTTCGTAAGCCTGGCCGATGGGCTCGCCAGAGCACCAATGCTTGACCTGCTCCAGCTCTTGCTCGGCGGGTTGTTTCAGAGACGCTTGATCTCGATACCGCGTTTTCTCAGCACGTAGCCGATCTGGCGCGGGGTCAAACCGAGCAGGCGCGCCGCCTTTGCCTGCACCCAGCCACACTTTTCCATGGCAGCAATGACCGTATCGGCATCGGGCACCCTACCACGACTCGTGGCAGGGCCTATCGGCGCTTGCCCGTCGCCGACGGGCGGGGCGGCACAGGCGGCGGAAGGCTGGATCGTAGTCGACTTCTCTGACGTCGGCGGTCCGTTCTTCCACAGCGCCGCGGCCAAGCACTGATCCGCGTAACAGGCAAAGTCAGTTCTGAGGATTGATGGACCCGTCGCCAGAACTGCCGTCCGTTGAACGCAGTTTTCGAGCTCTCGGATGTTGCCTGGAAATTCGCAGTTCATTAGCACCTCAATCGCTTCGGGAGCGAAGGTCAGCGTGTGATCATTCTCAGTATTGAAATTCTTGAGAAACTGAGCGGCCAAGAGCGGAATATCACCTCGCCTTTCGCGCAATGCCGGCACGCGTAAAGTGACGACGTTGATGCGATAATAGAGGTCTTGCCGGAACTCCTTGCGTTGAACTGCCGTTTCCAAGTCCCTGTTCGTTGCGGCAATCACGCGAACATCAACTTTAATGGTGTGGTTGCTGCCGACGCGCTCAAACTCCTGCTCCTGCAGGACACGCAGCAGCTTAGCCTGGAACGAACCTGATATTTCGCCAATCTCGTCCAGAAACAATGTGCCTTTGTCGGCAGCCTCAAAGCGCCCCTTGCGCAAACTGCTCGCGTCGGTGAAGGCACCCTTCTCATGACCGAACAAGTCAGATTCCAGAAGCGTCTCGGTGAGCGCCGCGCAATTGACCTTGATGAAGGGCTGCTTGGCGCGAGGCGAGAGCTCGTGAATGGCTTTGGCAACCAGCTCCTTACCGGTTCCGGATTCACCTCGCAACAGGACCGTAGTCTTCGCCTTGGCCACCTTGACAAGGTGCTCACGCAGCTTGCGCAGCGCCTGACTATCGCCAAGCATCTCCTTGCTGATCTTTTTACGTTCCATTTGGCAGCCCATCCCACTCCGCCACCCGCCGGTAGAACTGCACTGGACGGTGAGCTGTGTTGTATTTCGTCATCATCATTCTCGATCTCACCTTTGTTGCTTCGAAATTTTCGGCGCGCGGACGCCCTCGGCAAATGGCAATGGCGCCTGAGCATCGTTGCCTTTCACCAGGACGAGCGTCTTCCTCCGCGCGGGCGCTCGCAATATGCGGTTTGCGCAGGCCTTTACTCGACCGGTCGCTGTTCTGTCCGGCTTCTGCCGCACCGCAGCCTGCAAACTCATCCTTGACAAGAAAGGAGGGGAGTCAACCGAGCTCTCCTTGCATTTATGCAAGGAAAATTGTCAGTTTGATAGAATTCTATCAAAACGGCAGAAACGCCCCGCCCCAGTTTGGCTGTACCTGCGGCGTTCAGCGTACGTGACGACATGTGCGGACTTGTCCCAATTGCCATCCGAGTTGTGCGGAACAGTAGCTGCTGCGCTGTTCGCTTCAACCGCGTGAGGCCGGAGACAGTAGAGACGGCGGCTCGTCGAGCG
Organism: Mesorhizobium sp. M1E.F.Ca.ET.041.01.1.1; assembly: GCF_003997355.1. NCBI lineage: Bacteria > Pseudomonadati > Pseudomonadota > Alphaproteobacteria > Hyphomicrobiales > Phyllobacteriaceae > Mesorhizobium > Mesorhizobium sp. M1E.F.Ca.ET.041.01.1.1. Next base: position 17,226 of record NZ_RZSL01000005.1, read on the forward strand.
AGGTTTCATTGTTCGGCTACTAAACCGGCTGTCCTTTGGTGGGAGTTGGTTTCGCCCAAGTTCTGGGCCTGGGGGCGTCTAGCCCGTTTCGCCGCACAGGCTCCTTCCACATCGTCGAGGCCGAGAAGGAGGGACCCCACAGCTCTCCCTGTATCACAATGCCCCGCCCCTCAAGCAGCTAGATACGACAGGTGACCTCAAATGAGGCGTCTTGCATGGCTTCTACACCTGCCTGAATGCCAGAACTGCGTTCGTACCGCCCATGGCGAAGGCGTTGCTCATGGCGACGCGCACCTTG